>NZ_MUYZ01000259.1:0-10025 GCF_003013775.1 Micromonospora sp. MH33 | reverse complement strand
CGGCCGCCAGGCGGGGGCGGCGAGCGCGCCGGGCGCGCCGAGCACCGCGCCGCCGGCGACACCGGCCCCGGCCACCAGGCCGGCGCGGAGCAGCGTACGTCGGTCGAGTTGCGTCATGGATCCTCCCGGTTCAGAAGTCGCCATGCCGGTCTACCGGCCCGACATGACCGTGGGTGCCGCCCGAGGTGGCCGGCACCTCAACGACGGCTGTCGAAACCCGCCACACCGGTACCGGTAGCCTCGCGGCGTGATCCGGATCCATCTGGACGACAGGACCGTGGCCCACACCCGGATCGCGGTCAGTCCGCTGTGGGAGATCCAGGCCGGCTTCTGGCTGCTGCACCGCAACCCCGACGAGCTGCCCTGGCCCTACACGGACTGGGCCCGGCAGGCCCGCCGGATGCTGGCCGGGCTGCCCGCCTCGGCGCCGCTGCGGGTCTACCTGGACGCCGGGGCGAACATGCCGGACTTCCTCAGCCCGATCCCGCCCACCGCCGCGCCGACCCTGGCCGAGGAGACCGCCGCGCTGCGGGAGACCCCGGTGGAACTGGTCGCCGAGCAGCTCGCCCGGCACTGGCCGGACGGCGTCCCGGACTGGCTGCGCCCGTACGCGACCGACCCGCGCGCCGCCCTCGACCGGGTCGCCGACGACCTGCTCAGCTGGTGGGAGGCGGCGCTCGCGCCCTGGTGGCCGGCGATGCGGGCGGCCTTGGACGAGGAGGTGCTGCACCGGGCCCGGGCGCTGGCCGCCGACGGGCCGGACGCGCTCCTGGCCGACCTGCACGAGCAGGCCCAATGGGAGCGGCCGGTGCTGACCGTGGTGAAGCCGTGGGAGCAGGAGGTCCGCGCCGCCGACCAGCGGCTGCTCCTCATTCCGCTGATCTTCTCCGGCGGTGGGCTGGCCTGCTCCACCGACCACCCGAACGTGGTGGCGGTCTCCTACCCGGCACGGGGCGCGGCGCTGCTGGCGGCCGGGCCGGCCGGGCATCCGGATCCCGGCACCGACCGCCTGGCGCTGCTGCTCGGCCGGGGCCGGGCCACGGTGCTGCGGGCACTGGCCCGCCCGGCCACCACCGCCGGGCTGGCCGCTGCCCTCGGGCTGGCGCCGAGCACCGTCTCCGAGCACCTGTCCGCGCTGCTCGCCGCCGGGGTCGTGCACCGCCGGCGGGCCGGCCGCCGGGTGCTCTACGGGCTGGAGCCCGCCGGCGTCGCCCTGCTGGGCCTGCTCTCCGGCGAGCCGGTCCGCAGCACCGCCTGAGGATTCGGTCCGGCCCGAATCCATGGCGCCACCGGCCGCCCGCGCCTAGCGTGACCCGCGTAACACCGGCCCGCCCGGTGGTCGCCTCGCGTCCGCCCGGGTCACCCGGTCGACGCCGCGGGGCGGGGAGCGGTCCGCAGCGTCGACCGGGGGTCGACACGGGAAGCTGTCCGGCCCGGTTCCCCCCACGCGCCGCCGGGCAGCTCCTCCCATGACCACCGTCACACCCTCGCACCGTCACACCGCGCCGGCCCGGATCCGTCGTGTGGGCGTACCGACGAGACGAGGGAGGCGGCAATGAGCCGAATGAACGTGGCAGCGGTGGCGCCGGAGGCGTACCAGGCGGTGCTCGGCCTGGAGAAGTACCTCCGGACGAACGTGGACCACACCGTGCTGGAGCTGGTCAAGCTGCGCGCGTCGATGATGAACGGCTGCGCGTTCTGCGTCGACATGCACAGCCGGGAGGCGCTGGCGGCCGGCGAGTCCAGCCGGCGGCTGTTCGCGGTGGCGGCGTGGCGCGAGGCGCCCTTCTTCGACGAGCGGGAGCGGGCCGCGCTGGCGCTGACCGAGGCGGTGACCCGGCTCGGCGAGCACGGCGTGCCGGACGACGTGTGGGACGCCGCCGCGAAGGTCTGGTCGGAGAAGGAACTGGCTGACCTGCTGATCGCGATCGCCACAATCAACGTGTGGAACCGGATCTCAGTGAGCACCCGTACCGAGCCGCCGGCCGAGGTGTGACCTCACCCTCGGCTGCGGCGCAGGCGGCCGGTGCGCTCACCGCGCACCGGCCGATGCTGCTCGGGCTGGCGTACCGGCTGCTCGGCAGCCTGCACGACGCCGAGGACGTGCTCCAGGAGGCGTACCTGCGCTGGCTGGCCGTCGACCGGGACAGCGTGGCCGAACCGCGCCGCTACCTGTCCCGGGTGGTCGCCCGGCTCGCCCTGGACCGGCTGCGGGCCCGGCAGGCGGCCCGGGAGACGTACGTCGGGCCGTGGCTGCCCGAGCCGGTCCCGACCGACCCGTCGCCGTTCGGGCCGCTGGACACCGTCGAGCAGCGGGAGACGCTCTCCACCGCGCTGCTGCACCTGCTGGAACGGCTCACCCCGCCCGAGCGCGCGGTGTACGTGCTGCACACCGCCTTCGCCCTGCCGTACGCCGAGATCGGCGACCTGCTGGACCGGTCCGCGGCGGACTGCCGGCAACTGCACCACCGGGCGGTCGCCCGGATCGCCGACGGCCGGCGTCGGTTCACCGCCGGAGCGGCGGAGCAGCGCCGGCTGCTCGACGCCTTCCTGGCCGCGGCGCGCGACGGCGACCTGGCCCGGTTGACCGGTCTGGTCGCCGCCGACGCCACCGCCTGGAACGACGGTGGCGGCCGGGTCTCGGCAGCCCGCAACCCGGTCCTCGGCGCGGAGCGGATCGCCCGCTTCTTCACCGGCCTGTACCACCGCCGCCACCCCGGCGTCCGGGGCGCCCCGATCGAGCTCAACGGCGCGCCGGCGCTGCTGCTGCACCTGCCGTCCGGCCCCCGCTACACGCTCTCCGTGGCCGCCGCCGACGGCCGGATCACCGGCTTCTACCTGGTCGGCAACCCGGACAAGCTGACCCGCCTGCCCAGCTGAGCACGTGCGACGGCCCCGGCCCGCGGGCGCGGAACCGGGGCCGTGGCGAAGCCGGGTCAGCTCAGCTCGGGGAACCAGAGGCCGATCTCGCGCTTGGCGCTGTCGACCGAGTCGGAGGCGTGCACCAAGTTCTCCCGGTTGGAGAGGGAGAAGTCGCCGCGGATCGTACCGGCGGCGGCCCTGCGGCCGTCGGTGCTGCCGATCATCCCGCGGACCACCTCGATCACCTGGTCGCCGGAGAGCACCAGGGCGACCAGCGGACCGCCGGTCATGAACGCCTTCAGCGGCGGGTAGAACGGCTTGTCCACGTGCTCGGCGTAGTGCTGGTCGGCGAAGTCGCCGTCCATGGTGCGGGTCACCAGCGCGTCGATCCGCAGGCCCTTGCGCTCGAAACGGGCGAGGATCTCCCCCACCAGACCGCGGCGGACCGCGTCGGGCTTGATCAGTACGAGCGTGCGCTCGTCCGGGCTGCTGCTGGACACGCTGGTTTCCTCCTGTGCGCGGAACCGGGTCGGGCTGGGTACGGTCAGCGTAGCGACCCGGTCCTGGCCCCGGCGCGGCGGCTGCTCCTTCCCTGGGTCGTCGCGGCGGCCTAGCCTGGCCCTGGAACCCCTGGGAGGTCCACTGTGGCGAATGGCGGGAACCGACCCATCGCGCCGGTGCGCAAGCTGATCGGTGCCGTGCTGGGCACCCTGGCCACGTTCGTGATCCTGTTCGGGCTGGGCATGACGAGCTGGGCCATCGTGGCGCTCGGTTTCGCCCTGCTGGTGCTGGCCATCGCCCTGGCCACGGTCCGCGGCGGCGGCCGCACCTGGGTGGTCGGGCTGGGTCACGTCCACAGCGCCTCCGAGCCGCCCACCCAGTACGCCTTCGGCCGCTGCGAGCTGCAACTGGTGATCGACGCGCCCGGCCTGCCGCCCCGGTCCAAGAAGATCATCGAGCCGCGGGTCCCGGTCGCCAAGTGGCCGTCGCTGGGCCAGGCGCTGCCGGTCCGGGTCGCCCTGGACGACCAGCGGCACGTCCGCGTCCTCTGGGACGAGGTGCCCACCCACGCCGAGAGCGCCGCCGCGGTGGCCGACCTCCCGCCCGAGTACGCCGACCCGGACCCGGTCGACGAGGTGCTGATCGGGCAGGAGGCCCCGCCGTGGGCCGACCGGGCCCCGGAGGACGACTTCCCGTCCGCGCCGGACCCCCTCCTCGACGACCTCACCGTGCTGCCGGAGGAACGGGAGCCGGTGGTGCTGCACCAGCGCCCCGGCGGCGGGGTGGTGCTGGAGGGGCAACTCGTCGAGCCGGCCACGGGCGCCCCGCTCCCCCGCCGGGCCCCGGCGCCCCGCCCGCCGGCCGAGGAGCGGTTCGACACCGTGCCGGTGGACCCGATCGACGTCCCGCTGGACGAGCCGGCCGACGAGGCGCCGCCCACCCCGGAGGAGCTGGACGAGGCCATCTTCGGCCCGGCAGGCGACGACGAGCCGGCCGAGGTGGCGAGCCCGATCAGCGGGGTCGGCATCACCCTGCTCGTCACCGACCTGGACCGGTCCCTGGACTTCTACCAGGACCTCGGCTTCAGCGAGCTGGACCGGGGCGAGGGCAACGCCGTGCTCGCCTCCGGGCCGACCCGCCTGGTGCTGCGCCGGGTGACCGGGGCCGCCCCGATCAGCCGCCGGCTGGTCCACGTCAACCTGGAGGTCGACGACATCCAGGCGGCGTACCAGCGGCTGCGCGGGTCGGGCGTCCGGTTCACGTACGCCCCGCGGGTGGTCAACCGGGGCACGAAGCTGGAGGTGTGGGCGGCCGCCTTCCGCGACCCGGACGGGCACGGCGTCGCGCTCACCCAGTGGCGCACCCTCGCCGACGCCTGAGCCCCGCCGCGTGGGCGGCGACGGGGTCCCGGCTCAGCCGAGGATGACCCGTCGCACGTGCAGCGCGTACGCCCACACCAGCGCGAACATGACGCCGAGCGCGAACAGCGACCAGTGCAGCAGCCCGGCGAGCAGCAGCAGGCCCTGCAACACCGTGCCGGCGTGCCACGCCCAGGCCCGCTTCATCTGGCCGGCGAGCACCACGCAGGCGACCGCCAGCGCGACGATCGCGGCGACGGCCGCCCCGCTCAGGTCGCCGCCGACCACCCGGATCGGCTGGATGGCCAGCAGCAGCACGAGCGCCTCCAGCGCCAGCGTGCCGGCGCCGAGGCCGCGGACCGCCTTGTCGGGGTTGCGCAGCCCGGACCGCCGCTGCCCGCCACCCTCGGCCTGAGCGCCTCCGGACGGCGCGCCCTCGGTTGGGACGCCTTCGGTCGGCGCGCCCTGGCCGGGGCGCTCGTCCACCGGGCCGGTCATCGCTTGAGCAGCCGGCGGGCGTCGGCCACGGTCACCACCGATCCGGTGATCAGCACGCCCACCCCGACCAGCTCGCCCGGCACGTCGGACTCGGCCTCGGCGACGGCCGCCTCGATGGCGTCCGGCATCTCCTCGGTCACCTGCACCCGATCCGGCCCGAAGGTCTCCCGGGCCAGCGCGGCCAGCTCGTCGACGGGCATCGCCCGGGGCGAGCTGTTCTCGGTCACCACGATCGAGTCGAGCACCGGCTCCAGCAGCTCCAGCAGGCTGGCCGCGTCCTTGTCGCCGAGCACGGCGAGCACACCGACCAGCTTGCTGAACGCGAACTCCTCCTGGAGCGCGGTGACGGTGGCGGCCATCCCGTGCGGGTTGTGCGCGCCGTCGAGCAGGATCGTCGGGGCGGTACGCACCTTCTCCAGCCGCCCCGGCGAGCTGGTCGCGGCGAAGCCCTCCCGGACCGCCTCGATGTCGAGCTGGCGCCGCGCGCCCGCGCCGAGGAACGCCTCCACCGCGGCCAGCGCCACGGCGGCGTTCTGCGCCTGGTGGGCGCCGTGCAGCGGGATGAAGATCTCCTCGTACACGCCGCCCAGGCCCTGGATGGTGAGCACCTGGCCGCCGACGGCGACCGCGCGGCGCAGCACGCCGAACTCGGCGCCCTCCCGGGCGACGGTGGCGCCCACCTCGGCGCAGCGCTCCAGGATCGGCCGGGCGGCCTCCTCCTCCTGTGCCGCCGCGATCACCGTGGCGCCGGAGTGGATGATGCCGGCCTTGTGCAGCGCGATGTCCTCGATGGTGTCGCCCAGCCACTCGGTGTGGTCGAGCCCGATCGGGGTGATCACCGCGACCCCGGCCTGGATCACGTTGGTGGCGTCCTCGGCGCCGCCGAGCCCCACCTCCACCACGGCGACGTCCACCGGGGCGTCCGCGAAGGTGGCGAAGGCCAGCGCGGTGGTCAGGTCGAAGTACGTCAGCGGCTCGGCCGAGCGCTGGTCGACCAGCTCCGCCAGCGGCGCCACCTCGCGGTACGTGGCCACGAAGCGGTCCTCGCTGACCGGCTCGCCGTCCAGGCTGATCCGCTCCCGGACGGTCTCCAGGTGCGGGCTGGTGTAGCGGCCGGTGTGCAGCCCGAACGCCCGCAGCACCGAGTCGATCATCCGGGCCGTCGAGGTCTTGCCGTTGGTGCCGGTCAGGTGGATCGACGGGTACGCCCGCTGCGGGCTGCCGAGCAGGTCGAGCAGGCTCTCGATCTTCTCCAGCTCGAAGTGCATGCGGGTGAAGCCGCGCGCGTTGAGCGCGGCCTCCACCTCGGCGAATTCGGTACGGTCGGTCACGACGGCAGCGCCTCCAGGGCGGCGTCGATCCGGACCAGATCCGCCTCGGCCACCGCCAGCCGCTCGCGGATCTTGGCAACCACCGGCTCGGGGGCCTTGCCGACGAACGCCGGGTTGTCCAGCTTGGCCCGCGCCTGCGCGACCTCCTTCTCGGCCGCCGCCCGGTCCTTGGTCAGTCGGGCCCGCTCGGCGGCCACGTCGATCGAGCCCCGGGTGTCCAGCGCGACGCTTACCTCGCCCGGCATGGCGAGGGTGGCGCTGGCCTGGAAGTCGTCGCCGGGCGCGTCGAGCCGGACCAGCGAGCGGACCAGCGGTTCGTGCACCGCGATGCCCGCGCCGGTCAGGCCGTCGAGCCGGGCCGCCACCCGCTGCGTCGGGCGCAGCCCCTGGTCGGAACGGAACCGCCGGATCTCGGTCACCACCCGCTGGAGGGTGCCGACCTCGACCTCCGCGGCGTCGTCGATGCCGGTACGGTCGGCCGCCGGCCAGGCGGCGGTCATCACCGTCTCGGCGCCGGTCAGTGCGGTCCACAGCTCGTCGGTGACGAACGGGATCACCGGGTGCAGCAGGCGCAGCAACTGGTCCAGCACGTGACCGAGCACCCGGCGGGTGGCGTCGGCGGCCGGGCCGCCCTCGGCGAGCACCGGCTTGCTCAGCTCCACGTACCAGTCGCAGACGTCGTCCCAGGCGAAGTGGTAGAGCAGGTCACAGACCTTGGCGAACTCGTACGCCTCGAACTGCTCGTCCACCTCGGCGGTGACGTGCGCCAGTCGGGAGAGGATCCACCTGTCAACGGTCGACAGCTCCGCCGGGGCGGGCACCGGCCCCTCGGTGTGCGCGCCGTTCAGCAGCGCGAACCGGGTGGCGTTCCAGAGCTTGTTGCAGAAGTTCCGCGAGCCCTGGCACCACTCCTCGCTGACCGGCACGTCCTGACCGGGGTTGGCGCCGCGGGCCAGGGTGAACCGGGTGGCGTCGGCGCCGAACCGGTCGATCCAGTCCAGCGGGTCCACCACGTTGCCGAACGACTTCGACATCTTCTTGCCGTGCTCGTCGCGGACCATGCCGTGCAGGGCGACCACGTCGAACGGCTGCACGCCGTCCATGGCGTACAGGCCGAACATCATCATCCGGGCGACCCAGAAGAAGAGGATGTCGTAGCCGGTGACCAGCACGCTGGTCGGGTAGAACTTCGCCAGGTCGGGGGTGCGCTCCGGCCAGCCGAGGGTGGAGAACGGCCAGAGGCCGCTGGAGAACCACGTGTCCAGGACGTCCTCGTCCTGCCGCCAGCCGTCGCCGGTCGGCGGCTCCTCGTCGGGTCCGACGCAGACGATCTCGCCGTCCGGGCCGTACCAGACGGGGATGCGGTGACCCCACCAGAGCTGCCGGGAGATGCACCAGTCGTGCATGTTGTCGACCCAGGCGAAGTAGCGCTTGGCCAGCTCGGCCGGCTCGATCTTCACCCGGCCGTCGCGGACCGCGTCACCGGCCGCCTTGGCCAGCGGGGCGGTATTGACGAACCACTGCAGCGACAGCCGCGGCTCGACCGTGGTCTTGCACCGGGAGCAGTGCCCCACGGCGTGCACGTACGGACGCTTCTCGGCCACGATCAGGCCCTGCTCGCGCAGCGCCGCCACGATCGCCGGGCGGGCCTCGTACCGGTCCAGGCCCTGGAAGGGGCCCGGCGCCGTGATGATGCCGCGCTCGTCCATGACCGTGAGCTGCGGCAGGTCGTGCCGCTGGCCGATCTCGAAGTCGTTCGGGTCGTGCGCCGGGGTCACCTTGACCATGCCGGTGCCGAAGCTCGGGTCGACGTGCTCGTCGGCGACGATCGGGATCCGCCGGTCGGTCAGCGGCAGGGCCACCTCGGTGCCGATCAGGTGCCGGTAGCGCTCGTCGTCGGGGTGCACCGCGACCGCGGTGTCGCCGAGCATGGTCTCGGCCCGGGTGGTGGCCACCACGACCTCGTCGCTGTAGCGGATCGAGATCAGCTCGCCCTCGTCGTCGGTGTGCTCGACCTCGATGTCGGAGAGCGCGGTGAGGCAGCGCGGGCACCAGTTGATGATCCGGTTCGCCCGGTAGATGAGCCCGTCGTCGAAGAGCTTCTTGAACATGGTCTGGACGGCCCGGGACAGGCCCTCGTCCATGGTGAAGCGCTCGCGGTCCCAGTCGACCGCGTCGCCGAGGCGGCGCATCTGGCCCAGGATGGCGCCGCCGGACTCGGCCTTCCACTGCCAGACCCGCTCGACGAACTTCTCCCGGCCCAGGTCGTGCCGGGACAGTCCCTCGCCGGCGAGCTGCCGCTCGACCAGGTTCTGGGTGGCGATGCCGGCGTGGTCCATGCCGGGCAGCCACAGCGCCTCGTAGCCCTGCATCCGCTTACGCCGGTTCAACGCGTCCATCAGGGTGTGCTCGAACGCGTGGCCCATGTGCAGCGAGCCGGTGACGTTCGGCGGCGGGATGACGATGGCGAAGGGCGGCTTGTCGCTCTGCGCCGACGCCCGGAAGTGGCCGGCGGCTACCCACTGCTCGTACCGTCGCTGCTCTACCTCGCCGGGCTGGTACTGGCCGGCAAGGGTCGGGGCGTCGGGGCGTCGGGCATCCAGTCTCTCGGTCACCCTGAAAGTCTACGGAGCGCTTTCGGAGACCCGACGTGCGCCACCTGTTAGTTCGCGTACGGTGGCGGACATGTCCGACGCGCACCTCACCGAGCGTCCGGTCGACGACGGCCCCGAGCCGGTCGACCTGACCGACGAGCCGATCCGGCTGAGCCGCCGCGACCCCGCGCTGGAGCCCGAGCGACGCCCCGCCTCGCGGCGGCGGAAGATCGCGCTCACGGCCGCGCTGGTGGTCGGGCTGGCCGGCGCCGGGGCGCTCGGCCTCGGCGGCTGGCGGGTGCTGGCGGAGAAGGACACCGAGCTG
The DNA here is from genome assembly GCF_003013775.1 of Micromonospora sp. MH33. NCBI lineage: Bacteria > Bacillati > Actinomycetota > Actinomycetes > Micromonosporales > Micromonosporaceae > Micromonospora > Micromonospora sp. MH33. The sequence continues at coordinate 556 of NZ_MUYZ01000259.1, read as the reverse complement.
ACCACGCCGGCCACCGTGGCGGGGCTCACCCGGGACGACAGCGACCGGGCCCGCAGCACCGCCGACTACCTGCGCGACGGTTTCGCCGCCGACATCGAGCTGGACCACAGCTTCGGCACGGTCTACACCGACCCGGCGGACGCCAAGCGGTCTGTGCTGCTCTTCGGCGGCACCACCCTGCTGTGGCAACCGGAGCGGGACCTGGACAGCCTGTTCGGGCTGATGGCCGACGAGACCGGCAAGGTGACGGGCCTGCAAGAGGTGGACGCGGGTCGCCTGGGCGGCGTCATGAAGTGCGGTACGACCAGCGGCGACGGCGGCGACTTCGCGGTCTGCGGCTGGGCCGACCACGGCAGCGTGGCGATGGGGATGTTCCCGGGCCGGTCGGTGGACGATTCCGCGGCGCTGTTCCGCCAACTCCGCGAGGGCATCCAGCGCCGCTGAACGGCCGGCGCCCGTCGGGGCGCCAATTCGCCTGTAAACGCAGTCAGGGCCACCCCGAAGGGTGGCCCTGACTGGAAGATTGTCCGGCGGTGTCCTACTCTCCCACACCCTC
>NZ_MUYZ01000258.1:0-10065 GCF_003013775.1 Micromonospora sp. MH33 | reverse complement strand
CGGGCCGGCGGGCCGGCCCCAGTCGTCCATCGGCAGGGAGAGGAAGACCGGCCCGGCCGGGGGCTGCACCGCCGAGGCGTACGCCCGCATGAAGGCCGCCGGGATGTCCTGCGCGCGGGCCGGCTCGTGCGCCCACTTGACGTACGGCTCGACCAGCTCGACCGCCCGGGGGCTGGCCAGCCGGGGCTCGATGAGCAGCATCTCCCGGGTCTGCTGGCCGGCGGTGACGATCAGCGGCGTCTTGTTGTGCCAGGCGGTGACCAGGTTGCCCATGCCGTTGCCGATACCCGGGGCGGTGTGCAGGTTGACGTGCGCGGGGCGGCCGGTGGCCTGCGCGTAGCCGTCGGCCATGGCCATCGCCGACGCCTCCTGCAAGGCGTGCACGTAGCGGAAGTCGGCCGGGAAGTCCTTGAGGAAGGGTTCCTCGGTGGAGCCGGGATTGCCGAAGACGGTGGTCAGGCCCAGCGCGCGGAGCAGGTCGTAGGTCGTGTCGCGGACCGTTGCCATCGCCGGCTGCCTCCCGTCCCCCGCGCGTGCCGGGAGACGGCCCGGTGATCAGTGTCCCGACCAGCCGAATCTATCGGGCCCGGGTCGACTTTTCGGCCGGTTCCCGACGCTCAGGGCAGCGGGAACGGGAGCTTGATCCCGTCCAGCGCCCGCCCGCAGGGGCAGTCCCGCTCGGCGGGCAGCGCGGCGACCGCGTCCAGCAGCACCCCGCGCAGCCGGTCGGTGTTCTCCGCGAAGACCCGGAAGACCTCCTCCTGGGTGACCGACCCGCCCGCCTCGACGCCGGCGTCCAGGTCGGTGACCAGGGCGATCGAGGTGTAGCAGAGGGCCAGTTCGCGGGCGAGCACCGCCTCGGGGTGCCCGGTCATGTTGACCACCGTGCCGCCGATCGAGGCGAACCAGCGCGACTCCGCCCGGGTGGAGAACCGCGGCCCCTCGACCACCACCACCGTCCCGCCGTCCACCGCCGGCACGCCGCGCCCGGCCGCCGCGTCGAGCAGCGTCCGCCGCCCGGCCGGGCAGTACGGGTCGGCGAACGACACGTGCACCGCGCCGCGGTCGTAGTAGGTCTGGGCCCGCCCGCTGGTGCGGTCGATGAGCTGGTCCGGCACCACGAACGTGCCCGGGCCCAGCTCCGGTCGCAGCCCGCCGACCGCGCAGGGCGCCAGCACCTGCCGTACGCCCAGGGAGCGCAGCGCCCAGAGGTTGGCCCGGTAGGGGATCAGGTGCGGCGGGTAGCGGTGGTCGCGTCCGTGCCGGGGCAGGAACGCCACCCGCCGGCCGGCCACCTCGGCGATCGTGACCGGGTCCGACGGCGCGCCGTACGGGGTCTCCAGCACGTGCTCGGTGGCGCCGTCGAGCAGGGCGTAGAGGCCCGACCCGCCGATCACCGCCAGTTCGGCCGTAGCCGCCATCCGACCCTCCCTCGATTCCGTCGCGATCACCCGCCGGTCAGACCTTAGCCAGCGGGCGGACCGCAGGCTATGGTGCCTTGCATGGCGATGACAGCGCGGCTGGTCGCGGCGTACGGCTGACGGGTGTCGGACATGCAGGGTGAGGGACAGGCGATCGGTGGCCGAGCCATGGATTCCATGACCGGGCGGTTGCTGGTCGCGACGCCTGCGTTGAAGGACCCGAACTTCGACCGCACGGTCGTGCTGCTCGTCGCCCACGAGCCCGGCGGCGCCCTCGGCGTGGTGCTGAACCGGGCCACCGAGGTGCCGGTTGCCGACGTCCTGGGCGACTGGAGCGACCTGGCCCGCCATCCCGCGGTGCTCTTCGAGGGCGGCCCCGTGCAGCCCGACTCGGCGATCTGCCTGGCCCGGATGCGCCACCCGATCAAGCCGGTGAAGGGCTTCCACCGGGTCTCCGGCGCGGTGGGCACCATCGACCTCTCGGTCGACCCGGAGAAGCTGCGCGACGCCGTCGGCGGGATCCGGGTCTTCGCCGGCTACTCGGGCTGGGGCGCCGGTCAGCTGGAGCGGGAGATCGAGGACGGGTCCTGGTTCGTGCTGGACGCCCTCCCGGGTGACGCCTTCGTCGACCGCCCGGACGACCTCTGGCCGATGGTGCTGCGCCGGCAGGGCGGCATGATGGCGGCGGTCGCCCACTTCCCGCCGGATGTGGCCCTGAACTGAGCCACCGGCCGGGGGTACCCCCGCGAGATGACCATGCCGACCGGCGTGTGTATAGTTCTCTGCGTGCCCGGGCGACCGGGGACACCGCAAGGGGCCGTGGCGCAGCTGGTAGCGCACCACACTGGCAGTGTGGGGGTCAGGGGTTCGAGTCCCCTCGGCTCCACCCTTGAAATAGCAGGTCAGCGGCCTGGTCGAGTGATCATCGACCGGGCCGCTGATTCGTTTTTCGGCCCGGCGTCTCACCGTTTCTCACATCGGCTTCGCGTGTCACATCTCGCCACAAGCTGTCGTTTCCTGCCGGCTTCTGCCCCGGTGTGCCGTAGGCCGCCACCGGTGGCTCGCGGAGCCTCGTCCTGCGAGTGCGTAGGTCTTCGGCGCGAAGGCGACGTTGGCGTGCCCGAGCCGCTGCTGGGCCGATCGGCCGCCGGTGCCAGCCAACCGTCCTGATCGGAGAAGCGGGTCTCGTCTATGTCTGCCGTCCGTGCGATCCTTCCCCCGCGGGCGCTCATCGTATTGCCCGCCATCATCACGGGGGAGGACCGAATGCGTGCCCACGCGCGCGCTTTGCGGCGCTTTTTCTCAATCGCCATGACAATCGTGGTCGGCTGCGGGACGGTGGTCGGCGCGAGCGCCACCCCGGCCGCCGCCGATGTCGGAGGGCCGACCGAACTCACCACCGCCGGCCAGCCCTGCGCTACGGAGACACCCGGGCCCTACCTGAGCCCCGACCGGCTCAACGACGCCCACGCGGTCGTGCTCCAGGGCTCCTGGACCGGCACGCCCCAGAGCGCCGACCCGCAGGCCGACTTCCAGGTGTGGGACGTCACCAAGCCGGACGAGCCGCAGCAGTGGCGCGACGGGGTCGACCAGCGGAACAACCGGGTCTACGTCCAGCTCGAGGACCCCGCGCGCCAGTTGGACGGCGTCACGTACGCGTGGCGGGTCCGCGTCCTCGACGGCGACGACGCCTCGCCGTGGAGCGACACCTGCTACTTCACGCTCGACCGCACCGGCGGTCCGGCGCCGGCCGTCGCCTCGACGAAGTACCCGGCGGGAAGTGGGGAGAACGCCGGCGGCGAGGTCGGCGACCCCGGAACCTTCACCTTCACCTCGGTCTCCGACGACACCGAGAGCTACCGGTACCACTTCTACTCGAGCGAGACCGGCACGGGCGACGACTGGGTGACGGTGCCGGCCACGAGCCTCGGTGGGCCCGCGACCGTCACCTGGACGCCGGAGGCCGCGAGCTACCACTCGGTCACCGTGTACGCCGTCGACCGCGCCGGGAACTGGTCGGAGCCGAACGTCTACGAGTTCTGGGTACGGGAGACGCGGCCCTCCGTCTTCTCCGCCGCGTACCCGGACTGGGGCACCAACCTGGACTACGGCGTCGGCGTGCCCGGGGCGTTCGAGCTCACCAGCAACGTCCCGGACACCGAGTCGTTCGCCTGGCGTATCGACGGCGACGGCCCGTCCGGCTCGATCGCGGCCGGCACCGACGGCAGGGCCACCGCGATGATCGCCCCGACGAGGGCCGGCCGGCAGACCCTGTACGTGCGGAGCGTCGCCCGGGACGGCGCGGTCCATCCGGAGCGGGCCTACACGTTCGTGGTCGACAACGCGCCCAAGGTCACCGGCGACGTCGACCGGGCCGTGATCATCGGGTCGTCCCTCCGGTTCCACCTGGCTCCGCGCATGCCCGACGTCGAGTCCTACCTCTACTGGCGCCGCGACGGCAGCGGGAACGAGCCCGACCAGAAGACCGTCCTGCCCGCCGGCGCGGACGGCACCGCCGATCTGACCTGGACCGCCACCAACCAGAACATGGACACGCAGGCCCTGCTGGTGCAGAGCCGCAGCGCCGACGGCACCCTGTCGGAGCCGCGGTTCATCTCCATCTCCGTGTGGGGCGCCAGCCCGTCGGTGACCCGCAGCGGCGGCGACGTGGTGGGGTCGACGGCCACCTTCACGGCGCGTACCGAGATGGCGAACGTCGCGGATTACGAGGTGCTCCTCAACCGCGACCCGGCCACCCGGCAGGTGCTGCCGGCCGCCGCCGACGGCACCGTGACGTTCAGCTACACGCTCACGAAGCGCGGATACACCTACGTCACCGTGGTCGCCCGGAACGCCGCCGGCGTGCAGACCACGGAGGGCGGCACCTCCTGGTCCGTCACCGACTCCCCGGTGGTCGTCTCGACGGACTTCCCCTCGTCGGGCTCCGGGAAGATCGCACCCGGCACCTTCACCTTCAAGCCCCGCCAGCCCGGCGCGGTGAAGTACGTGTACCAGGTCGCCGGCGCCGAGGGCACGGTCGGAGCGGAGGCGGACGGCACGGCCACGATCACCTGGACGCCGCCGGACTCCGGCTACCACACGCTCTACGTGAAGAGCCTGACGGCGGACGGCGTCGAGTCGTTGCAGACCTACTACTCCTTCTACGTGGCACCCGACCCGCTGACCGTGACGTCGGTGTCGCCGGCGTCGGTCGCGGCGGGCGGCGTACGCACGATCACCGTGACCGGCAGCGGTTTCCACCAGGAGGATCAGGTCACGGTCACCCCGGCCGGCGGGTCGCCGCTCACCGCGACGGTGCAGAGCGTCTCCGCCGACCATCGGACGCTCACCGCCGACGTGGATCTGACCTCCGCCGCCGCGGGCAAGGCGTCCGTCTCGGTGCGGCCCAACGACTGGAGCGACGCGGTGTCGCTCGCCGACGCCTTCTCGATCACCGCGGCACCGGCCATCCGGTCGGTGACCGCGCCGACGATCACCGGCACGGTGGCCGTCGGGGCGACGGTACGCGCCTCGACCGGGCAGTGGAGTCCGACCGCCACGGCGTACACCTACCAGTGGGCCGCCGACGGGACCGCGATCAGCGGAGCGACCGGCTCGACGTACGTGATCCCGGCGTCCCGGTTGGGCAAGCGGCTGACCGTGACGGTCACCGCGACCAAGCCCGGCTACTCGCCCGGGCAGGCGACCTCGAAGGCCACCGCCCCGGTCGCCAAGGGCGCGGCGCCGACGGCCACGGTCAAACCGACGATCACCGGCACGCCCCGGGTCGGCCAGACCGTGCAGGCGAGCACCGGAACCTGGTCCCCGACCCCCGACTCGTACCGCTACGAGTGGCGAGTGGGCGGTGTTCTGACCGGCACGACGACGAAGACGCTCACGCTGACGGCCGCGATGCGCGACAAGACGGTCACCGTGACCGTGATCGCGGTGAAGGCCGGCTACGCCGACGGCCGCGCCACCAGCACACCGGTGACCGTACGCACCTAGCGCGCCAGACCGGCATGCGCGCCGCCTCGCCGTCCTGCAGGGCGGCGAGGCGGCGCGCGGCGGACCTGCTGGCGCATGCGGTGGGCGGCCGGTTACCTGAGGCCCCCTGAACCGCCCACGGTCCGGCGGCCGCTTCCCCAGCCCTCTGAAGCGGCTGCCCAGCACGATTTGATCTGCGTCAGCCTCCGGAAGCCACGCGCTCGTAGGCCCGGGTCAGTTCGGCCAGGACGCCGTCGGTGGGCTGCGGTCGGCCGTCGAGGTGCGTGGCCCGGAGCTCGGCCATGAACCTCTTCCACATCTCCGGGCCACCCTCGGCGAGAAGTTCCGCGCGGATCGACAGCGCGGGCGAGGTCGGGAGCCATCGGGAGCCCCATGCGCCGAGGTGCGCCATGAGGGGCACGAGGTCGATGGCCGCCTCGGTGAGGCGGTAGTCGATCTTCTGCCGGTGGCTCGGGTCCTCGTGCCGGCTGAGCAGGCCCGCGTCCACGAGCTTCGACAGGCGGCTGGCGAGGATGTTCGAGGCGATGCCCTCGATCGAGTTTGTCAGCAGTTCCCGGAAGTGCCGGTGGCCGCTGAACATGACGTCCCGCAGGACGACGAGGCTCCATCGGTCGCCCAGCAGCTCGACGGTCAGGTTGATCGGGCACCCCGATTTCCCGGCCGGCACGGGCAGCCGACCCGCGGCTACTGGTTGCGGCATGCCACCAGTGTAGTACGGTGCTACCGGTTGTAAGTCGCAACCAGAGGTCGTCGGCTCCGAGGGGGATCCGTGCCACAGCTCTTGAGGGTGCAGTGCTTCATCGTTTCGCGGGACGGTTTCGGCGCCGGCGAGGGGCAGAGCCTGGAGCGGCCCTTCGGCCACGCGGACCCCACCGCCCTGTTCTCCTGGCGCGCCGCCACCGCCAGCTTCCAGTACCGCACGGAGCCCGGGGGCACCCGCGGCCTGGACGACTACATCGTTCGCGACTACGACCGCAACATCGGCGCGGAGATCATGGGCCGCAACAAGTTCGGCCCGCAGCGTGGCCCCTGGGAGAACCACGAGTGGCAGGGCTGGTGGGGGGACAACCCGCCGTTCCACGTGCCGGTTTTCGTGCTCACCCACCACGAGCGCCCGTCGTTCACGCTGGCGGACACCACCTTCCACTTCCTCGACGCGAGCCCGGCCGAGGCGCTGGCACGCGCCAAGGAGGCCGCCGCGGGTCGGGACGTGCGGCTCGGTGGCGGAGTGGCCACGATCCGCGAATTCCTCGAGGCCGACCTGATCGACGAGATGCACGTCGCCGTCGCGCCCGTCGACCTCGGTCGGGGCGAGCGACTGTGGGAGAGCCACAGCGAACTGCTCGACCGCTTCCACATCGAGTCGGTGCCGAGCCCGAGCGGTGTCACCCACCTCCTGTTCTGGCGACGCTGACCCCCCGGCTCATCCCTAGCATGGCCTCATGACCGTAGATCTGTTCGCGGGTCTCCCCGTCCGCGACTACCGCGCGGCGGCGGCCTGGTACGAGCGACTCCTCGGCGCCCCGCCCTCGTTCCTGCCGAACGACACCGAGGCGGTGTGGGAGATCGCCGAGCACCGGTACCTGTTCATCGAGGTGCGGCCCGAGCACGCCGGGCACGCCATGCACACCGTCTTCGTCGACGATCTCGACGCCCGTCTCGCGCAGATCGCCGAGCGGGGCCTGACGCCGGCCGAGCGCGAGACCTACGGCAACGGGGTCCGCAAGGCCATCTTCCGTGACCCGGACGGCAACGAGATCGGCTTCGGCGGCGGCCCGGACTGACCGGGGCCGGCCCGGTGGCGGCGTCCGCCCAGCCGGACGGACGCCGCCGCTGGACTCAGCGCGGCTGGTACGCCTTGGGCAGGCGCATGCCCCGCTCGGCCATGAGCTGCCGGACCCGGTTCGGGTAGTTGGTGATGATCCCGTCGACGCCCAGGTCCATGAGCGCCGCCACGGTGGCCGGGTCGTCGCAGGTCCACGGCACGACCTTCAGGCCGCGGGCGTGCGCGTCGGCGATCATCTTCGCGTCCGGGTAGAAGCGGAAGGCCGGGTCGGCGACCGTGCCGTTCTGTGGGAAGCCGTAGTTCGGGGAAAGGGCGGTCACGCCGGGGATCGCGGCCGCCGCGCGGACGAAGTCGCCGCCGAAGTCGTCCGCGTCCAGGCCGCCCAGCCACGGCGAGGCGCCGGGCTTGCCGACCTGGAGGAAGTCGTAGTTGGTCAGCGCGACCAGCGGCCACCGCGGCGCGAGCCGGTGCATCACCCGCAGCGCGCCCCAGTCGAAGGACTGGATGGTGACCTGGTCCTCGATGCCCGAGGCGCGGATCTCCTCGAAGACCCGGCGGACGAACAGCTCGCGCGGGGCGGTCTGCTCGGGCGCGCCGGCCTCCACCTTCGTCTCGATGTTCAGCGTGAGCTGGTGTGCGCGCCAGCTCTTCACCAGGCCCAGCACGTCGCGCAGCTCGGCCATCCGGACCCCGGCGATCTGCTCCTGCTCCGGGAAGCCGGGCAGCTGCTGGTAGCCGCAGTCCATGGTCTTGATCTGGGCCAGGGTCAGGTCCTTGACGTACTTCCCGACGTACGGGTACATCGGGTCGCCCGGGGCCACCGGGCCGGTGTCGCGGCACTTCTGCGCGCTGACCTGCCGGTCGTGCGTGACGACCACCTTCTCGTCCCGGGTGACCTGGGTGTCCAGCTCCAGCGTGGTGACGCCGAGGCGCATGGCCTTGGCGAAGCCGGCCAGGGTCTCCTCGGTGGTCAGCCCGATCCCGCCCCGGTGCGCCTGCAGGTCGAAGTGGGTCTTCTGCGGCAGCACGCCGGGGTTGGCGACGGGGGCCGCGTGGGCGGCCGTGGGCACGGCCAGCACCGCCCCGACGGCCAGCACCGTCATGAGCTGACGGACGGACATGGCAAAACCTCCGCTACCTCGGTTGACGTTCGCGCAGCCGAAGCTAGGTGCGGGTTCGGTGTCCGCCGTGGCCCTGACGTGAGGGGGCGGTGAACGTTCGCGGACGCGCCGGGTGCGCCCCCGGCCGGGCCACGGCGTGCCGCGGCCCGGCCGGCGACGTCAGCGCGTACGGCGGGACTTGGGCAGGTCGAACTGGTCCGCCCGGCGGCAGTCCTTCGGACCGCCGATCGCGTCCGGCCCGACCAGGTCGAGGGCCTGGCGGGCCCGGTACCGGCCCAGGTTCCAGGCGTACCAGGGGTCGGACTCCTCGAGGTCGTCGGCGACCCAGCTCAGCGTGCAGCGGCGGACCGGGTCGGGAAGCCGGGTCAGCGCGGGCGTGGCGTCGGCGGAGAGCGCCCGCAGGTACCACGCGTCGATCTTGCCGGTCTGCTCGTACCGGAGGATGTTGCGCTTCGCCGCATAGTCCTCCGGGTTCAGCACGGCCAGGCCGAGCAGCATGGCCACGGCCAGCGCCACCGTGGTGCCCGGGATCCACCGGCCCTGCCACCGCACGCCCGCCGCCAGGATCATCAGGAAGACCGCGCCGAGCAGCAGCTCGAAAGCCATCACGAAGATCCGCTCGCCGGTGAAGCTGTAGACCTTCTGGTACGTCCACATCCGGGACAGCGCCGACACGACGATCACCACGCTGAGCGCGCTGAGCAGGCCCAGCAGGACGCGCAGCAGGATGCGCTCGACCGGCCGCTCGCGGCTTGCCCAGCGGCTCACCCCGCCCAGCACCGCCAGGGTCAGCAGGGTGACGAAGAGGAGCTGCCAGAAGCCGCTGCGGGCGTACTCGGAGTAGCTGAGGCCGGCGACCTTCTGCACGTGCCGCTGGCCGCCGAAGAGCACGGTGAACTGCACGATCACGAAGCCCACGAAGAGCAGCGTCAGCGCGCCGATGGCCGGTGCCCACTCCAGCACGCCGAGCCGGCGGCCGCTCGGCCGGTCCACGGTGGAGAGGTCGGGCGGGGCGGCCAGGGTGTAGACCGCCGCGACCGCGATCAGCCCGCCGACCGCGGCCAGGAAGATCCAGCGGAACACCGTACCGATGTTGACCTCGGGGACGACGGCGGTCAGCATCTCGGAGAAGGCCGCGTCGGCCGAGGAGAGCAGGCTGCCGAAGACCAGCAGCACCAGCACGGTGGCGACCACCGAGCCGGTGACCTTGCGGACCGTCCCGGCCTCCGGTGAGGCGGTGACGTGCCGGCGCACCCAGGGTAGGCCGCGGAACGCCGCGAACGGCGTGGCGAGCAGGCCGAACAGGATCGAGCGGACCAGCCGGCCGCCGACGATGGCCAGGGTGGCGCAGCCCAGCGCGCCGAGCACGCAGAACGTCACCAGCCACCAGGCGTTGCGGAAGGCCAGCACGGCCAGCAGGACCAGCGCCGCCGCCGCCCACCCGCCGCGGATCAGCCGCTCGGTGCGGGGCAGTTCGGCGGTACGCCGGCGTACCGCGACCAGCACGCCGAGGGTCAGCGTGAGCCAGCCCAGGAACCAGCCGATGCCGACCCGGCTCAGCGGCACGAAGAACGCGGTGCCGAGCGCACCGGCCAGCACCGCGAGCGGGACCGCCCGGCCGGTGGCCGGCTTCGGGCCCGGCCAGCGCGCGCCGAGGAACGAGGTCCGGGGCGTCCGCGGCCGGGGCGTCCAGCCGGCCCCGGGCGGGTAGCCGCCCCAGGGCTGCGCC
>NZ_MUYZ01000257.1:0-10077 GCF_003013775.1 Micromonospora sp. MH33 | reverse complement strand
CCGGAGACCTCAGCCTTTATCGATCACCGCCACGCCGGCACCTCACCACCCGCCGACCCCTTACCAAACACGGCCTAGTTGGCAAGAGGCGAGCGGACGGCGGGGGAATGCGGTGAGATGTCGAGCGGTGTTGCCGCTGCTACGCCGTGTGCGCAGCTCGGAAGAACGGGCAGTTTGATCTCGTATCGCGCGGGTCGGGGAGGCTGCACGGTCTACGACTGCCCGACAAGGAAATCCGCTCTCATCGAGCCATAAACCGCAGGATGGCGTCCTGAAGCAGTCGGTCCGGCTCGCGAGGTCTGAGGTCAGGATCGGAGGAGCAAGGACGGGCAGCGAGCTCAGCCAGAGCAGATGACAGTCGCTTCCGTTCCGCTTGTAGGCTCGACCACGCCGAGTCGGGTAGCCGCAGCACGTTGGAGAGCAGGTCGCCCGGGTAGTAGTCGCCCTCGGTCAAGGGATCTCGGAGCAGGACCTGAACTGCGAGAGGCAGCAAAGCCGGCACGCCAATCTCTTGACCGAGCATGATGCGCAGGTCTTCGACCGTGAACTCAGCCAACGGCTTGCGTCGCAGCTGGGCGCAGCGTGTCACGAGAAACGAGGCATCCGAGCCGGGGTCCGGCCAAACGCTCCGCTCAAGCTGCTCGATGGTCGCCACGGCGGTCAGGGTAGTCCGCACGAAAGCTCTGGGCCGCGATGAGGTTGCCGCCGACCTATCACCCAGTGAGGTGCTCGGCGAGGTCCGTGCCGGACCGCTGGCGGTTCACCGGCCAGCCGAGAGGCCAACGGTCCCGTGAGGGTGGCCTGACCCTGAAGAAGGGCGTCGACCTCCGGCGTCTCTGGGGTGCGACTACGGATCGTTCCGCCCATCTCACCGGTAGGCGAAGACGAACCCGCCCTCGACGTTCGGGGCAGGACGGTGCATCATCTTCGCTTCGATGATGAAGCCGGCGGCGTCCAGCCAGGCCGCGACCCGTTCCGGTGGGCGGCGGTGCACGTAGACGTTCATCGGGTGTCCGCCGTAGCCCTCGGTCGCGGTCGCCGCCCTCACTCTAGGTCGGCCGCCGCGCTGGCCGAGCTGATCGACAAGCCCTGACCTCACGGCGGTTCGGCACCACCCCGGAGGGCCCTGCTTTCATTCGCAAATTCAAAAGTTGAATCGTATCGATCTAAAGATTAGCGTGTTGCTCATCGATCTTTTGTGCTGCGAGATCGAAGACGCCGGTCCAGGGGAGGCGAGCCCCACCGATCCTCCCGACCGGGCCCCCCACCACTCGCACCAGGAGGAACCGTGACCGCACCGAACGGCCGGCGCCGACGCCGGAGAGCCGCGTTCGCGGCCGCAGGTGCTGCTTTGGCGACCCTGCTCGCTGCCGTCCCCGTCACCCCGTCCGCGGCGGCGCCCGTCAACGCCGGCGTCCCGCCCCAGGAACCCGGCGTCACCCTGCGCTCATACGACATGGGCGTACCACTGTCGGCGCTGTGCACCCTCAAACCCGCTCAGACTCCGAACGTCGACAAGCTGATGCCGCAGATCAACTGGACCAGCACCGACGAGTTCGGCCTGTCCGACCGGTTCATCAGCCACGCCATCGCCAACCTCACCGTGCCCACCGACGGGGAGTACACGTTCCGCCTCACCAGCGACGACGGGTCGCGGCTGACGATCGACGACAAGCTCGTCGTCGACCACGACGGCCTGCACGGCGAAACCTCCAAGGAAGGGTCGCTCACCCTGGCCGCCGGCCTGCACCCGTTGTTCGTCGAGTTCTTCGAGAACGGCGGCGGCCAGGTGCTGCGGCTGGAGTGGCGTCCCCCGGGCGCGAGCGGATTCGAACTCGTGCCGACCTCCGCGTTGAGCACCGAGGCCGACGTCGTACGCGTCACCGCCCCGGGATGGAAGTACTGCGAGGGTGCGACCGACTCGGCGGGAGACGGCCTTCCCCTGGATCGGGTGCACCCCGGCTACACGCTCACCGACCTGCGCCCCGAAGGCTTCAAGCCGCAGGTCACCGGCATGGCCTTCCTGCCCGACGGCGACCTGGTGATCTCGACCTGGGGCGGCACCGACAACGCGACCGGCGAGGTCTACCTGGTCGAGGGCGTCACCGGCAAGACCGGCCCCGAACAGGTCACCTACCGCAAGTTCGCGCAAGGGCTGCGCGAACCGCAGGGAGTGGCGGTGGTCGACGGCACCGTCTACGTCAGCCAGAAGCACGAGCTGACCGCCCTGCGCGACACCGACGGCGACGGCGTCGCCGATGACTATCGGACGGTGGCAACCTGGCCGTGGGGCGGCAACTTCCACGAGTTCGCGTTCGGCCTGCTCTACCGGGACGGGTACTTCTATCTCAACCTGTCAGTCGCCATCAACCTCGGTGGCGCCACCACCGTGCCCCAGCCGGCGCGTAACCGCGGCACGTCGATCAAGGTGAAGGCCGCGACCGGCGAGATCACGTACGTCGCCGGCGGCCTGCGCACCCCCAACGGCATCGGCTGGGGACCGCGCGGCGAGGTCCTCGTCACCGACAACCAAGGGGGCTGGCTGCCCGCGAACAAGCTGGTCCAGATCAAGCAAGGGGCGTTCTACAACCACTACACCACCCCCGCGGGCCCGTACGACGACAAGGCGGTGACCCGTCCCATCGTCTGGCTGCCACAGAACGAGATCGCCAACTCGCCGTCCACGCCGGTGCTGCTGAAGCAGGGGCCGTACGCGGGGCAGCTGGTCGTCGGTGACGTGACCTACGGCGGCCTGCAGCGGGTCTTCCTGGAAGAGATCGAGGGGCAGTACCAGGGCGCCGTGTTCCGGCACACGCAGGGCCTGGAGTCCGGCATCAACGAGGTGGCCCTCGGCCCCGACGGTGCGCTCTACGTCGGCGGCCTGGGCGCCGGCGGCAACTGGGGCCAGGAGGGCAAGCTCACCTACGGCCTGCAGAAGCTGACGCCCAACGGCACATCGGTCTTCGAGGTCAAGCAGATGCGCGCGTCGCATGTCGGATTCGAGCTGGAGTACACCAAGCCGCTGTCCGCCGAGACCGCGCAGCAGCTCGCCGACGCGTACCAGGTGGAGCAGTGGCGCTACGGTGCCACGAGCCAGTACGGCGGTCCGAAGCTCGAGCTGGAGACGCTCAAGGTGGCCAAGGCCGAGCTGTCGGCCGACGGCCGCACTGTCGAGCTGCAGATCCCGGGCCTGAAGGAGAACCGCGTGGTGCACGTGCGCTCCCCGCGTCCGTTCTCCTCCGCCGGCGGCGAGGAGCTGTGGAACACTGAGGCCTGGTACACGCTCAACGAGATCCCGGGCCGCGTGGTGCAACCGCAGACATTCTTCGAGGCCGAAGAGGGCCGAACGGTCGCGGTCGGTATGGCCACCGACCACGCCGCCTACTCCGGCGCGGGCTTCGCCGCCGGGTTCACCGAGAACGGCTCGTCGACCCGTATCTCCGTCGACGTCGGCGACAGCGGCAGCTACGACCTGGCGATGCGCTACAGCAACGGCCCGAACCCCTACTCCGGGCAGAAGCAGCTGAGTTTGTACGTCAACGGCGAACGCGTCGAGCAGACGGTCTTCCCCTCGACCGTGACCTGGGAGGAATGGGGAACGGTCACCACCACCGTGCCGCTGAACAAGGGACGCAACGTGGTCGAGTACCGCAAGGAGGCCGCGGACTCCGGACACGTGAATCTCGACGTGCTCGCGGTGCGGCCGCACGGCAAGCGCATCACGCTGTTCAACGGACGCGAGCTCACCGAATGGCAACACACCGACGGACGCGAACCGACCTGGACCGTCGCCGACGGCGCCATGACGGTTCGCAACGGGGACCTGCGCACGTTGCAGGCCTTCGGGGACTTCCGCCTGCACCTCGAGTTCAACCTGCCGCTGTACCCACCGGACGTGACCGGCCAGGCGCGTGCCAACAGCGGCGTGTTCCTGCAGGACCGCTACGAGATCCAGATACTGGACTCGTTCGGCATCAACCCGCCCCAGAAGAACGACGCCGCGGCCATCTACAACCAGAAGGCCCCCGACGCGAACGCGGCGCTGCCGCCCGAGACCTGGCAGACGTACGACATCGTCTACCGGCAGGCCCGCTACGACGCGGCCGGCAAGAAGGTCCAGAACCCGCGCGTCACGGTGGTCTGGAACGGCGTGAAGGTGCAGGACGACGTCGAGATCCTCGGCCCGACCGGCAGCAGCCGGCCCGAAGGCCCGGCGACGGGTGCCATCCGGCTGCAGGATCACGGCAACCCGGTCCAGTACCGCAACATCTGGATCGATCACCTGGACCTGTAGGTTCGCCAGCGATCAGAACGTGGGCGGTCGGGTACCGGTTCGCCGGCCCGGCCGCCCGCGGCCTGGATGGCCCGACAGCCACGTCCGCGACGGCCGACGGCGGCGGCAGGTGCCGTGTCCGGATCCGGCCACGAAGGATGTCTTCACACGTGGAACATCAGCACGTAGCCTGCCTGAAACGATTCACGACCGCGCGGAGGCAGGCGTGACCCCTCGGACCCCCGAAACCCAGCCGCTCCGGAGCCGGGCCACCGTGGTCGCGGCGGCCGGGATCGTTCTCGCCACGGTCGTCGCCGGCGCCCCATCCGCGCAGGCCGACCCGGGCCACGCCCCGGACGCGCCGGCCGCGCTGACCGTGGACGACCGGACCCATCCGCTCAATGTCGAGGGTGCCCCTCGCTTCGGCTGGCTGCCCCGCGACGCCGACCCGGGGGAGACGCAGACGGCCTACCGGATCACCGTCACGGCAGCTGGCGGCGACCTGGCGTGGGACTCCGGCAGGGTCGCCTCCGACCAACGGTCCTATGTGTCCTACTGCGGGCCTGCCCTGCGCGCGGGCGCGGCGTACGAGTGGACGGTCCGCACCTGGGACCGCGCCGGCCAGCAGTCCCCGCCCGGCGCAGGCGCCTTCGAGACGGGCAACTCCGACATCCAGTGGGAGGGCGCCAGCTGGATCCGACGCGCCACCACGGACGCCGACGACTACACCCTGGCCGGCACTGAGGTGCACCCGAACACCAGCCCGGTGGTCCGCGCCCGCGCCTACACCGCCGCCGACCACACCTATGAGCTCCACCTCAACGGCACCCGCGCCGACGGGATCGAGGACGGCCGCGCCGTGTTCCAGGTGGGCTCCGGCCGGTCCACCTTCCACCCGGTCGCCGACACCGCCGCCCAACCCCGCTGACCCCGGCCCGGACGCCGACCGGCCCGGACGCCGCCATGAGATCGGTGCGGACCGCCGCACCCGGAAGGGTGAGAACTATGACGCTCACGATGCGGCGCCGACCCGTGCTCGCCACGGTTCTCGCGCTGATCCTCGGGCTGACCCCAACGGCGGTGGCGGCGGACCCGGTGGCCGCCGCCGAGCCGGCGGCCGCCCCGCTCACGGCGGACGGCCTGACCACCGAACGGGGCACCGACCCGATCGGACTCGACGTGGCCAAGCCCCGGCTCGGCTGGCGGGTCGAGTCCACCGCCCGGAGCGTGGTCCAGGAGTCCTACCAGGTACGGGTCGCCACCAGCCGGGCCCGCCTCAACGACGCCGACGTCTGGGACAGCGGGCGGGTCAGGTCCCGGCAGAGCACCCTCGTCGCCTACGCCGGCCCGGCGCTGCGACCGCGCACCCGCTACGCCTGGCAGGTCCGGGTGTGGGACACCGCGGGCCGTACCTCCGGGTGGAGCGCCCCCGCCTCCTGGGAGACCGGAGTGGGCGGCGCCGACGGCTGGCGGGGCGACTGGATCGGGCTGCCGCCACCCACCGAGACCTGGACCGACTACACCGTGCAGACGACGGTGCGCCTGGAGCGGGACGCGGCCGGGATCTTCCTGCGCGCCCACGGCCCGGCCAACGCCTACATGTGGCAGTTCTCCATCACCGGCGGGACCGCGAAGCTGCGCCCGCACGTACGGGTCGACGGCGCCTGGAGCCTGCTCAAGGAGGTGCCGCTCGGCGCGGTCGTGCCGGCCGACAAGCTGACCGTCCCACACACCCTGCGGATCACCGCCGCCGGGGACACCATCACCACCTGGGTCGACGGCATGCAGGTCGACGTCACCCGCAACGCCGCGCACGCCGGCGGCTCGGTCGGCCTGCGCACCAGCGGAACCGAGACCGGCGTCTTCTCGGACTTCTCGGTGACCCGCGGCGGCGCCTACCTCTTCGCGGCCCCCCTCACCGACGGTGAGAACCCGTTCGGCGGCGGCACCCCCACGGCGGGCGGCCTGCGGGTCACCGGCAACACCGAGGCGATGCTCACCGCGCTGGACGCGAACCCGCTGCTGCGCCGGGGCTTCCGGGTCGACGGACAGATCGCCCGCGCCCGGATCTACGCCACCGCGCTCGGGGTCTACCGGTTGTCGCTCAACGGCCGGCGGGTCGGCGACCACGAACTGGCCCCCGGGTGGACCGACTACCGCAGGCGGGTGCAGTACCAGACGTACGACGTGACCGGCCAGCTCCGCCAGGGCGACAACGCCCTCGGCGCCATGCTGGGCGACGGCTGGTACTCCGGCACCATCGCCTCCTTCGGCACCGACCACTACGGCTCGCGCCCGCACCTGAACGCACAACTGGTCATCGACTACACCGACGGCCGCACCGAGACGATTGCCACCGACGGCTTCTGGCGCGCCACACCCGCCCGTTCCTGCAGAGCGACCTGATCCAGGGCGAGACGTACGACGCGCGGCGGCTACCGCCCGGCTGGGACGCGCCCGGCTTCGCCGACACCGGCTGGTCGGCCGCCATCCTGGACGACCCCGGCGCCACCGGTCCGATCGTCGCCCAGGCCGACCCGCCGGTGCGGGTGGTGCAGGAGCTGCCGGCCCGGGCCCTGACCCAGCCGACCCCCGGCACCTGGATCTTCGACCTCGGCCAGAACATGGTCGGCAAGGTGCGGCTGAAGGTCGACGGCCCGGCCGGCACCACGGTCCGCATCCGGCACGCCGAGGTGCTCAACCCCGACGGCACCGCCTACACCGCCAACCTCCGTTCGGCCCGGGCCACCGATCTCTACACCCTGCGCGGCGGCGGCGCGGAGGTCTACGAGCCGACATTCACCTTCCACGGCTTCCGCTACGTCGAGCTGACCGGCTTCCCCGGCACCCCCGACCTCACCACCGTCACCGGCCTGGTCATGCACACCGACGGGGGGCTCACCAGCGAGTTCCAGACCTCCAACGCGATGGTGAACCAACTGCACAGCAACATCACCTGGGGCCAGCGCGGCAACTTCCTGTCCATCCCCACCGACACTCCGGCCCGCGACGAGCGGCTCGGCTGGACCGGTGACATCAACGTCTTCGCGGAGACCGCGACGTTCAACATGGACAGCCTGACGTTCCTCGGCAAGTGGCTGCAGGACCTGCGCGACGCGCAGTCGGCCAACGGGGCGTACCCCGACGTCGCGCCGCGCGCCTGCTGCGGTGACGGCGCGACCGGCTGGGCCGACGCCGGCATCACCGTGCCCTACACGCTGTGGCAGCGCTACGGGGACACCCGGGTCGTCGAGGAGCACTACGCGTCGATGGCGCGGTACGCGTCCTGGCTGCAAAGCACCAGCTCCGGCAACCGGCGTACCAACGCCGGGCCGTACCTGGACTGGCTCAACCTCGAGGACCCGACACCCGCCGGCGTCATTGGCACCGCCTACTACGCGTACACCATCCGCCTGCTGGGCGAGATGGCCGCCGCCATCGGCCGGGACGACGACGCGGCCCGGTACGCGGCGCTGGCGAAGGACATCGCCCAGGCCTTCGTCGACACGTACGTCGCCGACGACGGCACCGTCCAGGGCGACAGCCAGACCGGGTACGTGCTGGCGATCGGGATGAACCTGCTGCCCGAGCCGCTCCGGTCGAAGGCCGCCGACCGGCTCGTCGCCAACGTCCGCCGGCACGACTGGCACCTGTCCACCGGCTTCCTCGGCACCCCGGACCTGCTGCCGGCGTTGAGCGACACCGGACACGCGGACGTCGCCTACCGGCTGCTGCTCAACGACACCTACCCGTCCTGGGGCTACGAGATCGGCAAGGGCGCCACCACGGTCTGGGAACGCTGGAACTCGATCATGCCGGACGGCAGCTTCGGCGACGTGTCGATGAACTCGTTCAACCACTACGCCTACGGGGCCGTGGGGGACTGGATGTACCGCACCATCGCCGGTATCCAGCCCGACCCCGGCAACCCCGGCTACACCCACCTCACCTTCGCGCCGCAGCCGGGCGGCGGCCTCACCTCGGCGCGGGCGTCGTACCGGGCGGCCCAGGGGATCATCGGTAGCGACTGGAGCCTGGACGGCCGTGGCGACATGCGGTTGCGCCTCACCGTCCCCGGGAACACCACGGCGACGGTACGCATCCCGGCGCCCGGCCGGAACGCGGTCACCGAGGGCGGCCGGCCGGCGAACGAGGCCGACGGCGTGCGGTTCGTCCGGATGGACGGCGCGGTCGCCGTCTACGAGATCGGATCCGGCTCCTACTCCTTCGCCGTCGACCGGGTGCTGGGCGACCTGGGCGAGGCCGCCGACACCGTCCGGGCGTCGGCGGCGCTGACCGACGAGCTGGCGGCCGACCTGGGCCGACCGGTGGTCGAACACCTGCGCGCCCAGCTCGGCAAGCTCGCCGACGGGACGACCGCGGCGCGGACTGCGTACCTGGCCGGCGACCGCGTCGCCGCCGCCACCGATGTGCACCGCGCCCTGGCCACCGCCGCCAACCTGGATCGCTGGCTGCGTACCCAGGTCACCGTGGATCGGATCGACGCCGCACACGCCGACCGGTTCACCACCCTCCTCGCCCGGGTCGACCAGCGGCTCTCCGCGGCGTCCTCGGCCCTGGTCGGCGCGGTGGTCAAGCTCGACCTGCCGGTGGGCGAGCGGCTGCCCGGCGACGTCGTGGCCGCCAGCGTCGTGGTCGCCAACGGCGGCACCGAGCCACTGACCGGGGTGACCTCCACCCTGCACGCATCCGAGGGCTGGACGGTCACCCCGGTGGGCGACCAGGCCACCACCGTCGCCCCCGGCGCCGCCGTCAGCCACCACTACGAGCTACGCATCCCCGCCGGGCAGCCGCCGGCGACCGTGTCCCTCGACGGCTCCGCCGGCTACCGCCACCAGGGCGGCACCGCGACCCTGCCCGTCGCGGGCACGCTCACCACCGCGCCGGCCGTCGTCATCGTGTCGGCCGCCGCGACCCCGACCGCCGTGGCCCCCGCCGCCGCGACCACCGTCAACGCGGTGCTGCGCAACCGGGCCACCGTCCCGGTGACCGGGCGGCTCACCACCACCGCGCCGGACGGCTGGCGGGTGGCACCCGACGGGGCCGGTTTCGACCTCGCCCCCGGCGCGGAGACCACCGTGTCGACCATCCTCACCGCGCCGGTGACGGTGACCGAGGGACCGGCGCAGGTCACCCTCGCCACCGGCGGGACGGAGGCCGAACGCCGCATGCTCGCGGTCCCGGTCCGGTTCACCAACCCGCCGCCGGACGCGTACGACCACGTCGACCTTGGCGACGCCGCGTCCGAGCAGGCGCACCACCTGACCGCCTCGACCCACTCCGGCACCAACACCGAGGCCGGGCTGACCCGTCGCTACACCAACGTCAGCTACCCCGGCGGCTGGTTCGAGTTCGACCTCGCCGTCGCGCCCGGCGAACCGTTCGTGCTGCGCGCCGTCGAGACCTACGACCAGGCGCAACTGAAGGACTACGAGGTCGTCGTCGACCGGGTGGTGGCGCACGCCCGCTCCTGGCGGCGCACCAGGGCGGCGTCGGCACGGTCAGCTACCAGTTCGTCGTCGACCTGCCCGACGTCACCCGCGACGGGGTGGTCCGGGTGCGCTTCCGCGACACCGGGGACGGCTACGACCCGTCCATCGCCGACGTCTGGTCCGCACCCCTGCCGTCCTGACCCCACCACCACCGCTTCGAGGAGAGAAGTCCATGGCGCAGACCCCCCCACCGGTCCCGCCGCAGGGTACGGAACTCAGCCGCCGGTCGCTGCTCGGCTGGAGCGTCGCCGGCGCGGGCGCCGTGGCGCTCGGCGCGACCACCGCCGCGCC
>NZ_MUYZ01000256.1:0-10123 GCF_003013775.1 Micromonospora sp. MH33 | reverse complement strand
CAGGCCGGGCGCCGGGGCGAGGGCCGCGCCGTCGCCACCGCGTACGCCGGCCGGCTCCTCGGCCGGGCCGGGCGGCCCGGCCTCCAGCACGCGGCGCAGGTCGGCGAGGAGGCTCAGCCGCTCGGCGGAGTTGTGGTCGGACTCGGGCGCGTAGACGGCGACCGTGTCGTTGCGATGCTTCGCGTCGTACATGGCCACGTCGGCGTGGCGCATCAGGGTGGCGAAGTCCTCGCCGTGCTCGGGGAAGAGGGCGATGCCGATGGAGCCGCCCACGTCCAGCGGCAGGCCGTCCAGCGGCACCGGCTCGGCGAGCGCCGCCACCACCCGGTCGGCCCGCTCGCGGGCCTGGTCGGTGCCGGTGAGCCCGGGTACGACGATGGCGAACTCGTCGCCGCCGAGCCGCGCCACCAGGTCCTCCTCGCCGACCACCTCGATCAGCCGGGCGCTCACCTCGACCAGCAGCCGGTCCCCCACCGCGTGCCCGAGCGCGTCGTTGACGTGCTTGAACCGGTCGAGGTCGAGCAGCAGCAGGGCCAGGTGGGCGTCCGGCTCGCCGCGGGCGGCCCGCTCGGCGTGCAGGTGCACCTGCTCGGCCACCTCGGTGAGCAGGGCCTTGCGGTTGGGCAGCCCGGTCAGCGGGTCGAGGTCGGCGAGCTGTTCCCGCTCGGCGGAGAGCCGCGCCATCCGGTAGACCGCGAACAGCGGCACCAGCACCAGCGGGATCAGCGCGGCGCTGGCCCGGGCGGCGGCCACCAGCACCGGGGCGAGCAGCAGCAGCGAGCCGGTGGAGAGCAGCTCGTAGGCCAGGCCGAGCCGGACGCTGGGCCACCAGCGGTCACCGAACCGCAGCCGGATCGCGGAGCTGACCAGGCCGTAGTTGACCACGAACCAGGCCGTCGTGGCGCCGGCCACCGCCGCCACGTCGGTCCAGTGCAGCCGGCCGCCGTCGAAGAGTTCGCCCGGGCCGAGCCGGGTGAATCCGTACGCGGCGGCCAGCGCGCACGCGTACTGGGCCCCGTTGAAGGCGGTGCGCCAGCCGGCGTAGCCGAGCCGCCAGCCGGAGACGGCCACCGCCACGGCCTGCACGGCGACGGCCGGGCCGAGCCCCCAGCCGAGCAGGATGGCGAAGGTGAAGCAGGTCGACGGGAAGACCGCCGAGGTCTGGCGCCGACCGGGCGGCACGAACGGGCGGGCGTCGCAGGCGACGGCGAGCGCCGCCATGGTCCAGAACGCGGCCGGCAGGTGGGGCAGCTCGTCGGGGAGCGCGGCCAGCGGCCCGGCCGAGACCAGCAGGGCCAGGACGCCGACCACGCTGACGAAGCCGAAGAACGGCCCGGTCCGCCCGGGCGGGACGGAGTTTCGCGGGTCGCCGGTCTCCATCGCACCTCCCGGGATCGGCCCCGGCGCGCGCCGTCACACGCCGTACGCCAATGAAACGCCCTCGGTCCCGATTTCCCCGACACGACAGTCACGAATCGGTCGTAGTCGTAATTAAGTTGGAATACGCGGCAGGCGCCGGCGCGAGGGCGCGCGGTCAGCCCTCGACGCGGGCCACCTCCCGGGCCGCGTCCGGGCCGGACTCCAGCAGCACCCGGAAGCCCTCCTCGTCGAGGATCGGCAGTTTCAGGTCGGCCGCCTTGTCGGCCTTGGACCCGGGGTTGTCGCCGACCACCACGAAGCCGGTCTTCTTGGAGACCGAGCCGGTGACCTTGCCGCCCCGGCTCTGGATCGCCTCGGACGCCTGGTCGCGGCTGAACCCGGCCAGCGTGCCGGTGACCACCACCGTCACCCCTTCGAGCGGACGCGGCCCCTCGTCGCCGGCTTCCTCGGCCATCCGTACGCCGGCCTCGGCCCACTTGCGCACCACCTCGCGGTGCCAGTCGACGGCGAACCACTCCTTGATGCTGGCCGCGATGGTCGGGCCGACCCCGTCCACCGAGGACAGCTCCTCCTCGCTCGCCGCGTCGATCGCCTCGACCGAGCGGAAGTGCCGGGCGAGCGCCTGCGCCGCGGTCGGGCCGACGTGCCGGATGGAGAGCGCGACCAGCACCCGCCACAGCTCCCGCTCCCTGGCCACGGCCAGGTTGTCGAGGAGCTTGGTGGCGTTGCTGCCCAGGGTGCCGTCCTTGTTGACGAAGAACGGCGAGCCGGTGAGCTGCTCGGCGTCGAGAGAGAACAGGTCACCCTCGTTGGTGATGATCTGCGCGTCCAGCAGGGCGGCCGCACCCTTCTCGCCGAGCGCCTCGATGTCGAGCACCCTCCGGCTGGCCAGGTAGAAGACCCGCTCGCGGATCTGGCCCGGGCAGGTACGCGCGTTGGGACAGCGGATGTCGACGTCGCCCTCCTTGGCCGGCGCCAGCGGGGTGCCGCAGGCCGGGCAGGTGGTGGGCATGACGAACGGGCGGGCGTCGGCGGGACGCAGGTCGACCACCGGGCCGAGCACCTCGGGGATGACGTCGCCGGCCTTGCGCAGCACCACCGTGTCGCCGATGAGCACGCCCTTGCGCTCGACCTCGCGGGCGTTGTGCAGGGTGGCCAGGGCGACCGTGGAGCCGGCCACCCGGACCGGTTCGAGGACGGCGAACGGGGTGACCCGGCCGGTGCGCCCCACGTTGACGTCGATGTCGAGCAGCTTGGTGGTCACCTCCTCCGGCGGGTACTTGAAGGCGATGGCCCAGCGCGGCGCGCGGCTGGTGGAGCCGAGCCGCCCCTGGATGGAGACCGGGTCCACCTTGACCACCACGCCGTCGATCTCGTGCTCGACGTCGTGCCGGTGCTTGCCGTACCAGGCGATGTATTCCGCGACCCCGGCCAGGTCGGGCACCACCCGCCAGCGGTCGCTGGTGGGCAGCCCCCACGCCTTGAGCGCCGCGTAGGACTCGGACTGCGCGGCCGGCTGGAAGCCCCGGCGGGCGCCGATGCCGTGCACCACGAGGCGCAGCGGCCGGGAGGCGGTCACGCGCGGGTCCTTCTGGCGCAGGCTGCCGGCAGCCGCGTTGCGCGGGTTGGCGAACGGGGCCTTGCCCTGCTCGACCAGGCCGGCGTTGAGGTCGGCGAAGCCGGCCACCGGGAAGTAGATCTCGCCGCGCACCTCGAGGAACTCCGGCACGTCGGGGAAGTCGTCGGAGGGGGTCAGCCGGGCCGGCACGTCGCGGATGCTGCGGACGTTGGCGGTGACGTCCTCGCCGGTGCGCCCGTCGCCCCGGGTGGCGGCCCGGACCAGCCGCCCCTTCTCGTAGGTCAGGTTGATGGCGAGGCCGTCGACCTTCAGCTCGCAGAGGTAGGGCACCTGGCCACCGGCGTCCCGCTCGACCCGCTCGGCCCAGGCGGCCAACTCCTCGTCGGCGAAGGCGTTGTCGAGCGAGAGCATCCGCTCGGCGTGGGCGACCGGGGTGAAGTCGGTGGAGAAGGTGCCGCCGACGCGCTGGGTCGGCGAGTCGGGGGTGCGCAGGGCCGGGTACTCCGCCTCCAGGGCCTCCAGCTCGCGCAGCTGCTTGTCGAACTCGGCGTCGGAGATGATCGGCGCGTCCAGCACGTAGTAGCGGTACTGGTGGTCGGTGAGCTCCTGGCTCAGCGTGGCGTGCCGCTCCCGCGCCTCCGGGGTCGGTTCGGCGCCCGCCGCCGCCTCCTGCGCGGCGCTGACCGCCTGGGGAATCGCTTCTTCAGACACCCTGCCGCCTTCGGACACCGCTGTCGACCTCCCGTGATCGTGCTACCCCCGCACCGTAGCGGGCGGGCCCGACAACCGCCCCCGACCCGTCGTTCCGTTCCCCCGCCGATCATGAGGTTGGCGGCGCCGAAGCGGACATTCCACCCCGCCAACCTCATGATCAACCAGCGGTTCCCGGGTCGGGGTCGGGGTCGTGGTGCGGGGTGGTGGGGTGGTCGGCGTGCGACGATCGCCGGACGGTGGTGGCCGGCACGGGCGAGAGGCGGGAGTACGGATGCGCGACGGGCTGCTGTGGGCGGCGGTGATCGTGGCCTGTGTCGCGGCCGGCTGGCTGTGGGGCGAATGGCGACGCCGGGCCGCGAACCGGGCCGCGGAGGCGGGTCGGCGCGCGGGGGGCCGAGGCGGGGCACCGGGCGCGGTGAACGGCAGGTCCCGTCGTGGTTCCCGCTCCGGGACGGACGTGCGCACCGGCAGCGGGGCACGTCCCGGGCGCGGCGGCACCCGCCCCGGCGGTGGACCCGACGGCGGCCGCCTGGGCGGCGAACCGGGGCGCGGACGTACCGGCGCGGCGCCGCGACCGCGGGACGCCGGGCGAGGTCCGGCGACCCCGCCCCGGCCCGGGGAGATCTGGTGGGCCGACGTGCCCTACGCCGACGGGACCGGCTCGAAGGTGCGCCCCTGCCTGGTGCTGCGGGTCGACGGTCGGGACGCCGACGTCCTGAAGATCACCAGCCAGGACAAGTCGGACCGGGACGACCACGTGCCGATCCCGACCCGGAACTGGGACCCGACCGCCGACCACGACAGCTTTCTGGACATCAGCGAGCCCATCCCGCTACCCCTCGCCGCCTTCGAGGACCGAGCCGGCCCCTGCGACCCCGACCTCTGGCAGGCCATCCGCCGCCTCCCCCACCTAACGGCCTAACCCCCCCCCGGAGGGGTTAGTCCAGAGGGGTGGTCAGGGTGGTTAGCTGATCGGCGTATTCGATTCGGGTGGACCAGTCGGGTGGCCAGGCCGACATGCCGTGGGCGGCGCCGAGGAAGGCGCCGGCCAGTGCGGCGATGGAGTCCGAGTCGCCGGCCGTGGTGGCGCCCCGGGCCAGCGCGCCGACCGGGTCGTCGGCGTGCCGCAGGGCGCAGAGCAGCGCGGTGGCCAGCGCCTCCTCGGCGATCCAGCCCTCGCCCGTGAGCCGGCACGGGTCGCCGCCGTCGTCGGGGCGGGCCAGCGCCGCGTCGAGCCGGCCGAGCACGCGCAGGCACTCGTCCCAGCCCCGGGCGATGAACTCCTCCGGCGTGCGCTCGCCCGGGCGCTGCCACAGGTCGCCGAGCCAGTCGGCCCGGTAGACGCTGCGCTGAGCGTGGGCCCGGTCGGTGAGCAGTCCGGGCAACTCGGGCAGCGCGGCGCCGTCGCGCAGCAGCCGGACCGCGTACGCGGTCAGCTCGCTGGCCGCCAGGCCGGTCGGGTGGCCGTGGGTGAGGCCGGCCTGGAGCTGGGCCAGCCCGGCCAGGGTGTCGAGGTCGACGTCGAGCAGCCCGACCGGAGTGACCCGCATGTTCGCCCCGCAGCCCTTCGAGCCGGCGACCGTCGCGTCCTGCCAGCGGGTTCCCCGGTCCAGCTCGGCGCAGGCGCGCAGGCAGGTCATGCCGGGCGCGCGGTTGTTGTCCGGGCTGACCGCCCAGTCGAGGAAGCGCCGCCGCAGCAACGGCTCCACCGCCTCCGCCGTCCAGGCCGGCGCGCCGTGCAGCGCCCAGGCCACCGCGAGCGCCATCTGGGTGTCGTCGGTGACCAGCGCGGGGTCGCCGGTCAGCTCCCGGGGGCCGGCCGGACCGTAGCGGCGGACGATCTCGGCGACGGTGAGGAACTCGGTGGGCTTGCCCAGGGCGTCGCCGTAGGCGAGGCCGAAGAGGGAGCCGGCGGCGCGGCGCGGGGCGGAGTCGATCACGGTGGCGATCATGCCCCGCCCGCGCAAGCCGGGCCCGGGGCGGATCAGTCCCAGCAGAGGCAGAACGGGTGCCCGGCCGGGTCGGCGTAGACCCGGAAGCCGTCCCCCTCGCCGGGCAGCCGGCGCGCGCCGAGGGCCAGCGCCGCCTTCTCCGCGGCCTCGATGTCGTCGACCGTCACGTCGAGGTGGAACTGCTGCGGCCGCTCCGGGTCGGGCCAGGCCGGGGCACGCAGGTCGAGCGCCTTCTGGAAGGCGACACGCGGCTGGTGGCCCGGCCGGCCGCCGAGCACCACCCAGTCGTCACCGTCTGAGTTGTCCTCGATCAGCGGGAGGCCGAGCAGCTCCGCGTAGAAGCCGGCCAGCGCGCGCGGATCGGGGCAGTCGATCACCACAGAACGCAGCTGTCCAATCATGCCGGTCATCCTGCCCCCGGGGTCCGACAGGAAACCTCACTCCTCGGCGAGTCGGCGGCCGGCGTCCCGGCAGGCGGCGAGGACCGTCCGCACGTACGCCGGGGTGGCCCCGGCCAGGCCGCAGGCGGGAGTGACGACCACCTGCTCGGCGAGCCGGCGGCGGGGGAAGCCGAGCTGGTCCCAGACCCGGCGTACCCGGTCGGCGACCTGGGCCGAGGTCGGCGCGCGACCGGCCGGCGGCAGCGCGGGCGCGGCGCCGGCCAGCAGTCCGAGCCCGGCGTCGATCGCCTCGCCGAGCGGGTCCAGCTCGGTGACCAGGTCGAGGTCGAGGGCGATGCCGGCGGCCCCGGCGGTGCGGATCAGCTCCAGCGGCAAGTCCGGCGCGCAGCAGTGCACGACGGTGGGTACGCCGGCCGCCTCGATCACGCCGCGCAGCAGCGCGCGGGCCACCTCGGACCCGACCGCCCGGTGGGTGCCCAAGCCGCTCTCGGTGGGCACCCGGCCGGCCAGCACCGCGGGCAGCGACGGCTCATCGAGCTGGAGCAGCACCGCGGCGCGGGGCAGCCGCCGGGCCACGGCCGCCACGTGCCCGCGCAGCCCCTCGCCGAGCGAGCCGGCCAGGTCCCGGACCGCGCCGGGGTCGCGCAGCAGCCGGCCGCCGATCGGCAGCTCCAGCGAGGCGGCCAGGGTGAACGGGCCGGCGGCCTGGACCTTGACCGGCCCGGCGTACTCCTCGGCCTGCTCGGCGAGCTGGTCGAGGTCGCGTTCCATCAGGTCGCGGGCGCGGCGCAGGTCCTTGCCGGGGCGCGGGGCGATCCGCCAGCGGGCCGCGTACAGCTCGACGGGCAGCTCGACGAGCAGGCCGCCGGTACGGCCGATCAGGTCGGCGCCGGGGCCCCGGGCGGGCAGCTCCGGCAGGTGCGGCAGGGCGGGCAGCTCACCGAGCACGATGCGCTGCGCCTCGGCGACGTCGGTGCCGGGCAACGACCCGATCCCCGTCGCCGTGCCCACTCCCCACGGCCAGGTCGTCTCACTCACCGCCGCAGCCTACCCACCGCCCGCCGCACCGCACGGAGGGATCTCGGCGAGGGGTCAGCCGGTGATGGTGGCCGAGCCGAGGACGACGTCGCCGGCCGGGTCCGGGCGGTACGCCACGATCGCCTGGCCGGCGGCCACCCCGCGGACCGGGCGGCGCAGGTCGGCGTGCAGCCCGTCGGCGTCCAGCGACACGGTCGCCGGCACCACGTCGCCGTGCGCCCGCAGCTGCACCTCGCACTCGATCGGCCCGCCGGGACGCGCGCCGCCGGTCCAGACCGGGCGGGTGGCCCGCACCTCGGCGACCTCCAGTGCCTCGGCCGGCCCGACCGTCACCGTGTTGGTCTTCGGGGTGATGGAGAGCACGTAGCGCGGCCGGCCGTCCGCGGCGGGCCGGTCCAGGTGCAGGCCGCGCCGCTGCCCGACGGTGTACTGGTAGGCGCCGGTGTGGCTGCCGACCACCGCGCCGGTGAGCGCGTCCACCACCTCGCCGGGGGCCTCGCCGAGCCGCTGGGACAGGAAGCCCCGGGTGTCGCCGTCGGCGATGAAGCAGATGTCGTGCGAGTCCGGCTTGTCGGCCACGGCGAGGCCGCGCCGGGCGGCCTCCGCGCGCACCTCGGCCTTGGTCGAGTCGCCGAGCGGGAAGATCGACCGGTCGAGCTGCGCGCGGGTGAGCACCGCGAGGACGTACGACTGGTCCTTGGCCGCGTCGACGCTGCGGCGCAGCAGGCCGTCCGCGCCGAGCCGCGCGTGGTGGCCGGTGACCACGGCGTCGAAGCCCAGGGCCACGGCCCGGTCCAGCACCGCGGCGAACTTGATCTTTTCGTTGCAGCGCAGGCACGGGTTCGGGGTACGGCCCGCCGCGTACTCCGCCACGAAGTCGTCCACCACGTCCTCATGGAACCGGTCGGCCATGTCCCAGACGTAGAACGGGATGCCGAGCACGTCGGCGGCGCGGCGGGCGTCCCGGGAGTCCTCCAGGGTGCAGCAGCCCCGGGCCCCGGTGCGGTAGGTCTGCGGGTTGCGGGCCAGCGCCAGGTGCACCCCGGTCACGTCGTGCCCGGCCTCCACCGCGCGCGCCGCCGCCACGGCGGAGTCCACCCCGCCCGACATCGCCGCCAGAACCCTCACCAGCTCGCTCCCCTCGTCATCACCGAGGGTATCCGGGTCAGCGGGGGGTGCGGAGGGCGGCCGCGCGGCGGGCCCGCTCCACGGCGCCGGGCAGCGCCGCGATGAGGGCGTCGACCTCCGCCTTGGTGCTGGTGTGACCGAGGGTGAAGCGCAGCGACGAGCGGGCCCGGTCGTCGTCGGCGCCCATCGCCAGCAGTACGTGCGAGGGCTGGGCCACCCCGGCCGAGCAGGCCGAGCCGGTCGAGCAGGCGATGTCCTGGGCGTCGAGGAGCAGCAGCAGCGCGTCCCCCTCGCAGCCGGGGAAGGAGAAGTGCGCGTTGCCGGGGAGCCGGTCGGTCGGGTCGCCGTTGAAGATCACCTCGGGGACCGCCTGCCGGACCCGCTCGACCAGGTCGTCGCGGAGCGCGGCGACCCGGGCCGCGTACTCCTGCTGGCCCTTCACCGCGGCCTCCACGGCGACCGCGAAGGCGACGATGCCGGCGGTGTCGAGGGTGCCGGAGCGGACGTCGCGCTCCTGGCCGCCGCCGTGCAGCAGCGGGGTGGCGGCGACGTCACGGGCCAGCAGCAGCGCGCCGACCCCGGTCGGACCGCCGAGCTTGTGGCCGGTGACGGTGAGCGCGGCGACGCCGCTGGCGGCGAAGTCGACCGGCACCTGACCGACCGCCTGGATCGCGTCGGTGTGGAAGGGCACCCCGTGCTCGGCGGCGACCGCGGCCAGCTCGGCCACCGGCTGCACCGTGCCCACCTCGTTGTTGGCCCACATGGCGGTGACCAGGGCCACCCGGTCGCCGTGCGCGGCCAGTTCGGCGCGGAGCCGCTCCGGGCCGAGCCGGCCGGTGGCGTCGACCGGCAACCAGCCGACCTCGGCGCCCTCGTGCCCGGCCAGCCAGTCCACCGCGTCCAGCACGGCGTGGTGCTCGACGGAGCTGGAGACCACCCGGATCCGCTCGGCGCGGGCGGCGCGGCGGGCCCAGAAGATGCCCTTCACCGCGAGGTTGTCGCTCTCCGTGCCGCCGCCGGTGAAGATCACCTCGGACGGGCGGGCGCCGAGCACGGCCGCCACCCGCTCGCGGGACTCCTCCACCCGCCGCCGGGCCCGCCGGCCCGCCGCGTGCAGCGACGACGCGTTGCCCACCTCGCGGGCCGTGGCGAGGTACGCCTCGAGTGCCTCGTCGAGCATCGGGGTCGTCGCCGCGTGATCCAGGTATGCCATCACCGCTCAGCCTAACGGCCGACGGGCGTGCCGCCGGATGCCGGACCGCCCGTCCCGTACGGGGGCGGGGACGGCGGTCCGGACACCTCCGTGGAGCCATCCTTCGTTCGCGACTGCCGGAGCACGTCTGGCAGGGCATCGTCGAGGAGGTCCGGGCAGCCGAGGAGTTGCCCGCGCGGCGCCGGCCCGCCGCCGCATCCGGCGGTGCTGGCCAGCGCGCCGCTGGCCGCGTTCGGCTCGACACCTCGGGCGACGCCCGGGTGCTCGGTGACAAGCAGTTGCACCTGCACGTGGCGAATCTCCCGCGCGTTCCGGGGTATTACGAGGTCTGGCTGACGTCCCCGGGCGATGCGGATGTCTTCCTTGGGTACGCTGAGCAAGGCGTCGGGAGACGAGTTGCTGCCGAGGCCCCCGGACGTGGTCCCCCGGACCTACTCTGTGGTCGACGTCTCCGCCGAACAGTTCGACAACAAGCCCGCCCACTCCGGCGACAGTCCGCTGAGGGGCACCTGACGGGCTGATCGGCGGGCCGGCTCAGCTCCCCGGCCCGCCGATCAGCTCCCTTCCGCCGCACGGAAGGGCCCGCAACACACGCGAGCCGCCGCCCGGATCACCGGGCGGCGGCTCGTGTCGTGACGGGGTCACTTGCGCTTGCGGATCTCCTCGGCGGCCTGCGGGACGACCTTGAACAGGTCGCCGACCACGCCGAAGTCGGCCA
>NZ_MUYZ01000255.1:0-10126 GCF_003013775.1 Micromonospora sp. MH33 | reverse complement strand
GCGGGCGTAGATCGCGGCGACCACGGCCCGGATCAGGTCACTGTCGAAGGCCCGGCCGGCCGCCACCGCGTCCAGCCCGGCGAGCCCGGCGGCGACACCGCGCGGCGGGCGGCCCGGACCGGGCGAGGCGGCGGCGACGAGGACCCGGCCCGGCAGGTCGGTCAACAGGTCCCACTCCGCCGCGGAGTAGACGGCGGTGGTCAGCGGTGCGGCGCGGCGGCCGGCAGAGGGCGGCTCTCCGGCGACGGAGTGGCTCATGGGGACCTCCGGCGTCAGCATATGCCCCGGAACGGGAAAAGAGCCCCTTCCCCGCAGATCGGGCAAGGGGCCCTTCCGGGCGTACGTGCGGGGTCAGCGCGGCTCGGGGAAGCTGGGCCGCTCGGGGTCGACGCCCTCGGGCAGCGCGGCGGCCGCGTACTCCTTCTTGGGGACCATGACCTTGCGGCGGAACACGCAGACCAGCGTGCCGTCCTGGTTGTAGCCCCGGGTCTCCACCGCGACCACGCCGCGGTCCGGCTTCGAGGAGGACTCCCGCTTGTCGAGCACCGTGGTCTCGCCGTAGATGGTGTCGCCGTGGAAGGTCGGGGCGACGTGCCGCAGCGACTCGATCTCCAGGTTGGCGATCGCCTTGCCGCTGACGTCCGGCACCGACATGCCGAGCAGCAGCGAGTAGATGTAGTTGCCGACCACCACGTTGCGCTTGAACTGGCTCGCCGACTCGGCGTAGTGGGCGTCCATGTGCAGCGGGTGGTGGTTCATGGTGAGCAGGCAGAAGAGGTGGTCGTCGTACTCGGTGACCGTCTTGCCCGGCCAGTGCCGGTAGACCGCGCCGACCTCGAACTCCTCGTAGTAGCGGCCGAACTGCATCCTTGTCCCCTTCGACGGGCGGCGATGGAGTTCGGCACAGCATGCCTTACCGCTTGTTAAGGCGGTGGCCGGGGCGTTGCCGGTGCGGAAAAGTCACACCCGGACCGACCCGGGGGGAGACGCAATGAGCGGCGGGGCCCTCCCCGGCACCCGCCGCCCACGCTCTGATGCGACAGATTCTGCCGTACAGCGGTACTGTATCGACAGAGACGGGCGTCACATTTACCTTTTCGTAACATTACTGATAGTGACACGAGTTCACTCCACAAGCGATCTCCGCCTGCCAGATCGCCGCTTGTCAAGCGTCAAGTTACCGACTCGTAGCACATACGCAGCGTGATCTCCTTGGAAGCGCTCCCATCACGTCCCGTCACGCAAATGCGCCGTGCACTTGCGTTCCGCACGGGCGGGGAAACAGACTGCGTTCGATGCGCCGCAGCGTCACCGTCGTGCTGCGCAGCGTTTCGTCGCGCACGTCACGGGAATGCGGAGACATCCACCCTGGTTCCACCGGACGTAGGCAATCCGCGCTGATCGGAGAGTGCAATGGCAACGGTTGAGCTGACGACGGCCAACTTCGACGAGGTGACCGAACGCGACGGCATCGTCCTGCTCGACTTCTGGGCGGACTGGTGCGGCCCGTGCAAGCGCTTCGCCCCCGTCTACGAGCGCTCGTCCGACAAGCACCCGGACATCGTCTTCGGCAAGGTCGACACCGAGGCGCAGCAGGAGCTGGGCGCCAAGTTCAACATCAGCTCGATCCCGACGGTGATGGCGATCCGCGACGGCGTGATCGTCTACGCCCAGCCGGGCGCCCTGCCCGAGTCGGCGCTGGAGAACCTGATCGAGCAGGTCCAGCAGCTCGACATGGACGACGTCCGCAAGAAGCTGGCCGAGCACGGCCACAAGCACTGAGCCGACCGGCTCCGACGCACCGGCCGGGTCCCCACCACGGGGCCCGGCCGGTGCCGTCCGCGCCCCCTCGGGGCGGCCCGAAAAGAGCGACACGGGCAGCGAGGAATGGACGACGGACCGACGCCTTCCGGACGTGTTCATCCCGTAACGTCACCAGCCGATGGAGACCTTGACCACCCGCGGGCGTGCCGTCCGGCTGGGCGCCACGCTGCTCGGGCTGGCGCTGCTCCTGCTCGGCACCGTGCGCGGCACCGACGACGACTTCCCGTTCGGCCCGTTCCGGATGTACTCCACCTCCGACCCGCCGGACGCGCCCGCCCCCGACACCCGGGTCGAGGGCGTCGACCGGACCGGGGCGGTGGTGCCGCTCGGCCAGGACGCCACCGGCATCCGGCGCGCCGAAATCGAGGGCCAGCAGGACCGGTACGCCGCGGACCCGAGCCTGCTGCGCCAGGTCGCCGAGGCGTACGCCGAGCGCCACCCGGCGGCCCCCGGCCTGGTCGAGGTCCGCATCGTGGTCCGCTGGTACGACATCCAGGGCGGCCGCCCGACCGGCCGCTGGACCGATCGCACCGCCGTACGCTGGGAGACCGCCCCGTGACCGGCTGGCTGACCGAGGCGGTCCCGCGCGGCCGGGTGGCCGCCTTCCGCACCCTGGTCTACCTCTTCGTCGCCGCCGACCTGGTGGTCTTCACGCCCTGGGTCCGCACCCGGGTCGACGTGCCCGGCGACCTCTACCAGCCGCTGCTGATCGGCCGGTTGCTCCCGCTGCCCACCCCCACCCCGGCCGTGGTCGGCGTGATCTTCTGGGTGCTGCTGGCGGTCTCCCTGCTCGCCACCACCGGCCGGGCGCCCCGGCTGCTCGGCTGGACGGTCTTCGCCCTCTATTTCGAGTGGATGATCGTCGCGATGAGCTACGGCAAGGTCGACCACGACCGGTTCGGGCTGCTCGTCGCGCTGGCCGTGCTGCCCACCGCCGGACGGGCCCGGCACGGCGACCCGACCCGGACCGAGGCGGGCGGCTGGGCGTTGCGGGTCACCCAGATCGCGGTGATCTGCACCTACTTCCTCGCCGCCTGGGCCAAGTTCCGCTTCGGCGGCCTGGACTGGGCCACCGGCTCCGTCCTGGCCCGGGCGATCATCCGGCGCGGCACCGACCTGGCCGACGTCATCGCCCAGGTGCCGCACCTGCTGATCGTCGCCCAGTTCGGCATCCTGGCCTTCGAGCTGCTCAGCCCGCTGGTGTTCTTCCTGCCCGAGCGGTGGCGGCTGGCCATGGTCGGCTTCTTCTACTCGTTCCACCTGGTGACCATCGCGACGATCACCATCTCGTTCGCGCCGCACCTGGTGGCGATGACCAGCTTCCTGCCCCTGGAGAAGGTCCGCCCGATCGCCCTGCTCCGCCGGCGCCGGTCACCGGCCCCCCTCGGCCAGCTCGGCGAGCATCCCCTCGCAGCTGCGGACGACGACCTGGGCGCCGCGTCGCTGGGCCAGCCGTAGCAGCGGATCCTCCGCGCGGTCCCGCCACCGCCACTGCGCCTCCGCGGCGACCTCCCAGAGCCGGTGCACCGTCGCGTCGTGCTCCACGCCGAGCCGGGCCGCCAGGCCGACCCCGTCGCCGCCGACCAGCCGTGCCGCCTCGGCCGCCAGCTCGGCGTCGAACCCCAGCCGGCTGGTCCGCAGGGCGGCGAGCAGGCGCAGCTCGCGGAACTCGTGCGCCCCGACGAGGATCTGC
This sequence comes from Micromonospora sp. MH33, assembly GCF_003013775.1. Classification (NCBI taxonomy): domain Bacteria; kingdom Bacillati; phylum Actinomycetota; class Actinomycetes; order Micromonosporales; family Micromonosporaceae; genus Micromonospora; species Micromonospora sp. MH33. The sequence goes on along the minus strand of NZ_MUYZ01000255.1, from coordinate 6,609 downwards.
TCGACCCGGCCCAGCAGCTCGTCCGCTCCCCGGCCGGGCTCGGCCCGCAGCAGCGCCTCGACGGCCGCCAGCGCCGACCGGGCCTTGAGCGTGTCCCGCCGGTCGACGAGGAAACGGGCCATCGACTCGCGCAGCTCGGTCAGGCCGCTGCGCCGGATCAGCTCGGCGGAGAGCTTCGCCCGGCTGTCGCAGCCGGTGCGGACCAGCGTGGTCGCCAGCCGGATCCCGAACAGCCCGAGCCGGTCCAGCAGGCCGGCGCGCACCCCGGCGTCGAGCCGGACGGGCAGGTCGCCGCGGACGAAACGATCGGCCGAGAGCAGGTGCGCCTCCAGCTCCGGACGGGGCACCCGGGCCAGCGCGGCGAGCACGGCGTAGTCGGACTCGCTGAGGATTCGGCCGGCCAGGCCGAGCAGGCCACTGCACGGCACCACATGCACGCTGAGCTCGTTCACCCGGGGGTCCCGGTGCTGCCGCCGGGCGAGCCGGCGGGCGGTGAGCAGGCCGTCGATCCGACCACCGCCGGTCTCGTCGACCCGGGACAGCACCATGATCACGTGCACCGCGGCGGCCTGCCCGACCGCGCTCGCCCGGCTGGTTTCCAGCACCCGCAGGTCGCTGTCGCGGCCGTCGCGGGTCAGGTACAGCACCGCATCCGCGTCCCGCAGCACCCGCTCCATCACCGGCGCCCGGCCCTGCTCGTCGAGGCCGGTGGCCGGCGTGTCGATCAGCGTCACCTGGCGCAGCGTCCGGGTCGGCCACTGCACCACGATGTCCCGCAGCTCCCCCGCCCGCCAGCCGACGAGGTCCACCCGCATCCCGGTCGCCGACTTGGCGATCGCCAGCTCCTGCGGTGGTCGGCCGGTCGCGTACGCGGTGGCGCGCGGCTGCGGCCCGTCCTCGTACCAGGTGAAGACGGTGCTGCCGTCCACCCCGTCGACCGGCGCGACCTCCTCGCCCATGATCGCGTTCAGCAGGGTCGACTTGCCGGACCGCCACGGGCCGGCGATCGCGACGCGCAGCGGGTGCTCCAGCCGGGCCAGTTGGTGCCGCAGGTGGTCCGTCGCCCTCGGGTTGTCCCGGTAGTGCTGGAGCGCCTGGTGCAGCAGCCCCCACACCGCCTCGTCCAGCCGCAGCCCGACGGTCACGGCCGGGGTTCCAGCGGCGCCGGGGCGGGCCGGGCACCGGTCAGCTGCTGGGCCTGCTCGAAGAGCCCGGCGAGCCGGGTCATCTTCAGCCGGATCTCGCGCTGCCGCTGGTCCCGGACAGCCGCGTCGGTGTCGGCGGCCTGCTTGGCGTTGCGGAACGACCGGATGATGGCCTCCTGGAGCTCCTCGGTCAGCGCGGTGAAGTGGTCCCGCAGCATCCGCTGCACCTGCCGGACGGCGTCCCGACGGTCCTTGGTGACCCGGACGAAGAAGTCGTCGACGTGCCGCTGGATCGCCGTCTTGACCACCGCCTGGCGGCGGCGGAGCAGCTGCTTGCTCTCGTCGCGGATGCTCTTGCCGCCGAACAGCGCGCCGACCCCGACCGAGAGCGGATTGATCATGGGCATCCCGGCCAGCGTCGTCGCAAGCCCGACCATCAACAGGCCGCCGTACGAACCCCGCATGCCGCTGATCAGCTTCTGGCTGGTGGTGAACCGGTCGACGGTGGGCTGTTCGAGCTGCGGCAGGCCGGTGCCGAGGTCCGCCGGCGTCGTCATCGACCAGGGCGGCAACACGTCCCCGCCGTACCGGGCGAAGTGGTCGGCCACCCGGCGGGCGGCCCAGTCGCTGCGGCGGACCAGCCACTCGTGGTTGGACTCCGCCGCCTCCAGCAGGCTGCGCTCCAGCCACTCCTGGAAGATGTCCCAGCTGACCAGCGGGTCGGCGCTGTCGAACGCCTCGTCGACCTCGCGCAGGATCTGCCGGGTCCGGTCGCGCAGGTCGTACTCGATGTCGGAGAGCAGATCGGTCATCTCGTCGGCGAGCGTGTTCTGCCACCTCGTGGAGCAGCGTCGCAACTCGTCGACCTCGCGCTGCGCCGCGTGCAGCCGCGGGATCGGGCCGGACTGCTCCTCGACCTGCTGGCCCTCCAGCTCGGCGCGCAGCGGCGCGGCCAGCTGCTCCACCACTGTGCGGGCGATCACGCCGACCGCGGCCCGGGCCAGGCGGTCGGACTTGCCGGCGAGGTCCCGCTGCAACCGGGCGATCAGCACGGGAAAGCCGGACTCGGCGTTCAGCTCCCGGTCGTCGGCGACGGCCGCGCGCAGCCGCAGGGCCGCCGACACCGGGACGACCGGAGCCGGCACCCCGGCTTCGGCCAGGTGCTGCCGGTTGCGCTCGGCGACCGCCCGCCAGTCCGGTACGAGATCCGTCTTGGTCTGCACCAGCACCACGTTCGGGTGCGACCGTGCGATGTGCAGCAGCATGGTCAGCTCGCCGGCCGAGAGTTCCCGGGTGGAGTCGGAGACCAGCAGCACGAGGTCCGCCCACGCCGGCGCGGCGGCCGGACCGGCGGCGCTCAGGGCGGCCACCTCCTCGCTGCCCGGGGTGTCCACCAGCACCAGCCCGGAGCCGAGCAGCGCGCGCGGCAGTCCGATCTCGACGTACGCCGGGCCACCGCCGGGCCGTCGGCCGAACGTGCCGGCGACCCCCGCGGCGACCTGGTCCAGGGGCACCGGGGTCCGCTCGCCGGTCACCGGGAGCGCGGCACTCGCGGGCCGGCCCGGAGCGGGTGGCGGCGCCTGGACCACGGCGGCCGACGGGACCTCGGCGTGCTGCAGCACGGTCGGCAGCACGGTCGTGCGGCCGTCGCCGACCGGGCAGGCCGGCGCGTTGACGATGGCGTTGATCAGCTGACTCTTGCCCTGCTGCGACTCGCCGATGACCAGGACGCGCAGCCTGGGGTCCAGGAGTTGCACCCGCTTCTGCCGCACCGTCTGTAGCAGGTCGCCCCGCCCGTGTGCGCCGCACGTACGGGCGATCTCATCGAGCACATCCAGCCAGATCCCCGCGATCACGCACCAAGTGTGCGGATTTCGGCTCAATTATCAAGAGGGTCGCGAACAGAACAGGAGCGGGAGGCCGGATCGTGCCTCCCGCTCCTGACTGAACCCTCCGTCAGAGCAGCCCGCCCAGCAGGCCGCCGTCGGTCGAGCCGTGCACGTCACCGTGGACGCCGGCACCGTGCACCCCGGCGTCGCCGGTCACCCCGTCGGTGACCCCGCCGGTCAGGCCGCCGACCGTGCCCGTCACGCCACTGACCGTGCCGGTGACGCCGGCCAGCGTGCTGTCCACCTGGTGCGTCACACCGTCCACGGTGGCCGGCGCGTGCACCGGCGGCACCACACCGGAGCCGTCGCCCAGGCCGAACCCGCCCAGGGTCTGGTGGACGCCGAGCGAACCGACGACGCCGTCGACCTGGGCCTGCGTACCGGAGAGGACGCCCAGGTCGCCGCCGAGCACCCCACCGTCGTGGAGCAGGTCGACGCCGGCCGTGGTGCCGAGCGGGTCGCCGGCCGTCCCGGCGAGGTCCCCGACAACCGGGTCGGCCGCGTTGTCCACCGCGCCCACCACGTCCGCGTCGAGGGTGTTCGCCACGTCGTGCACCCCGGTCAGGTCGGTGCCGAGGCCGCCCGGCCCGATGCCCAGGCCGATGCCCGGGACCAGGGCCGCTCCGGCGTACAGGCCGGCCGGGTCCACCGCGATGGCGCCCAGCGCGCCGGCGGACATGTCCACACCGCTGTGGGAGCTGTTGACGCTGATCTGGTGCGGCACCGCCTGGAGCTGGCCGACCACGTCGGTGGCGTCGCTGGTCAGCGGATCCAGCCCGAGTTGCCCCGCCACCGGGGCCACCGGCGCGAGCCCCGCCGCGCCGGGGGCGTAGTCGACCACCAGCGGGACGACGTCCTGCACGTCGGCGGCGGTGACGTCGGTGAGCCCCGCGGCCTGCAGCGCACCCTCCGGGTCGAGGTCGAACGCCGACCGCGCGTCGGGGTCGGTGAGCAGGTTGAGCACGAAGTCGTGCAGGGTCTGGTGCGAATCCATGGGGACTTCTCCTCGAACGTAGCGTCAGCACCGTCGTGCCGCGACAGTGACGCTATGGCCGGGGGTCCGTGCTCGTCATCGGGGCGCGACCCGCAACCCGCCCCGGCCGATTAGGGTCATCGTCCCCTCGGGCGTTAGGGGGACAGGGGGAGCCGGGCCGGCCGGAGTTAGGGTACCGGGTCGGAGGCGATCTCTGGTACGAACGTAGGAGCCCACGGGGTTCGCCGGGGGTGGGTCGCCACGGTGCCGACACCGTCGCCAGGGCCACTCGCGGTGGAGGACAGAACGAATGCCCTACGTCCTGGGGTTGGACATCGGAAACACCGGCACGGCCGCCACCGTCGCGCGGCGGCGCGGCGACACCTGGGCCCGCCCCGAAGTGGTGCCGCTGGGCGGCAGGTCGGCCGTCGTACCGTCGGTGCTGCATTTGGCGCCGGACGGGTCACTCATGGTCGCTGAGCCGGCCACCGACGACCGCAGCCGCACCACCCGGGACTTCGTCCGCCGGGTCGGCGACGACGTGCCCCTTCTGCTCGGCGGCGAGCCCTGCCCGCCGGAGACGCTGGTCGCGGAACTGGCGGCGTGGGTGGTGCACCGGGTCTCCGCCCACGAGGGAGGATTGGCCGAGGCCGTCGTGCTCAGCCACCCCGCCGGGTGGGGCCCGCACCGGCGCGAACTGCTGCACCGGGCGCTGTGGGGCCTCGACCTGCGCAACGTCACGCTGCTCCCCCGTACGGTCACGGTGGCCGAGAGCCATGCGGCGCGCGGCTTCCCGGGCACCACGGCCGCGGTCTACGCCCTGGGCGGCAACACCTTCGAGGCGGCGCTGGTCCGTCGCAACGCGCGGGGCAGGTACGAGACGTTCGGCCTGCCGCAGTGCCTGGAGACGCTCGGCGGCACCGACTTCGACGAGGCGCTCGCCGAACACGTCCGGGCCGCACTCGGCCGTGAGTTCGCCGGTCCGGCCGGCGGGGAGGCGTACCCGACCCTGCGCGGGCTGCTGGCCGAGTGCGACCGGGTCAAGCGTGAGCTCACCGTCGGCACCGAGACCGACGTCATGCTGACCCTGCCGAGCGGGCCGGTCCGGGTGCCGGTGACCCGGGCGCAGTTCGAGGACATGATCCGGCCCGCGGTACGGGCCACCGTCGACCTGCTGGTGCAGACCGTGCACTCCGCCGGCCTGACGCCGGCGCAGATCGACGGCGTGCTCCTGGCCGGCGGCTCGGCACGGATCCCGCTGGTCACCGAAATGCTCGCCGCGGCCCTGCAGGTCCCGGTCGAGGTGGAGCCGGATCCCCAGCTGACCGCCGCCACCGGGGCGGCGCTGGCCGCCTGCCAGGTGGTGTCGCCGCGGCCCCGCCGCCCGGCGCCGGTCCCCGCCTCCGCGCCGGTCAGTGACGCCGGGCCGGGCCTTCCGGCCTGGCGGCACGCCGAACCCGGCCGGCCCGTCCACGGCGAGCCGCCGGCCCGACCCCCGGTCCGGATCACCCCGCTGAATCTGCCGAAGGCGTCCCGTCTGGCCCTGGCCCATGGCCGGGGCCGGGGCCGGGACCGCGAAGGATGACCGCCATGATCATGAGTGCCGCCACCGACGCCCGGCTCGTGCTGGGCACGGGACCGACCGCCCTGCTCGGGGTGGTCGCGGCGGACCCCGGACGTCCCCTCGCCGTCGGCGTGACGGGTCCCGGCGGCCACGGGAAGACCGCCCTGCTCAGGAGACTGGCGCGGGCCCACCGGGACGCGGGGAACACCGTGTCGGAAGGTCCGCCCAGCGCGTCCGACCCCGTCGATCCGGAGGCCGTACTGCTGGTCGACGACGCGCACCTGCTGGACGACGCGCGGCTCGAGACACTGCGCCGGCTGGTGGCCGGCCGCCGACACCGGCTACTGGTCGGTTACCGTCCGTGGCCCCGGCGGGCGGCACTGGCCGCGCTGGCCGACACGCTGAAACGGGACGGGCAACAGGTCGTGCTCAGCCCGTTCACCGCCGAGCAGACCCGCGACTACCTCGCCGGCGTCCCCGAGCTCGGGCCGGCCGGCGAGCTGGCCGCGTTCGTGCACGCGCAGACCGGCGGTGTCCCGCGGGACGTCGACCGGCTGGTCCGCGGCCTGCGCGGGCAGGACAGCCCGCCCGGTGTCCCGACCGAGCCGCCCCGGCCGGCCGTACTCCAGTTCGGGCCGGACCTGGAGGAGCTGCCGCCGGACGTCCGGCGGCTGCTGCTGGCCGTCGCCGCGGGCGTGCCGCTGCCGGTGGACCTGCTCGGCCCGCTGCTCGACCGGCAGCCGGAGGCGGTGGACGAACTGGTGGCGTACACCAGGGCGGCGGGTCTGCTCGGGGCCGACGGCCGGCTCGCGCCGATCGTGCGGCGGGCGGTCGTCGCGCTCAGCCCGGCCACCGAACGCACCGCGATCTGGCGCCGCCTCATCGAGGTGCAGCTCGGTCGCGGGGCAGCGGTGCTCCCGCTGGTCCGATCGCTGCGCGCGGCCGGCGCGCTGGACGACTCCCCGGCCGCGGCGCTGGCGGCCGCCGCCGAGGAGGCGCTCGGCACCGAGCCCGCGCTCTCGGTCGAGCTGTTCGCCG
>NZ_MUYZ01000254.1:0-10148 GCF_003013775.1 Micromonospora sp. MH33 | reverse complement strand
TCCGGCGCGCCCGCTACCTGGCCGCCGCCGGGCGCTCCGCACCGGCCGAGGCCGAGTACCGGCAGGTGCTCGCGGCGGCCGACTGCACGCCCCGGGAACGGGCCACCGCCGCCGCCCACCTGGCCGAGCTGCTGCTGCACCTGGGCCGCTACGCCGAGGCCGGCGACCAGGCGCGGGAGGCGCTCCGGCTCGCCGCCGAGGTCGAGGGCGCCGCCTCGGAGGTGGTGCTGGCCAGCGCCGCGCTCGGGTTCAGCGAGGCCTACCTGGAGGACCCGGACGCCGGGCTGGCGGTCATGCGCCGGGCGCTGGACACCGCCGAGCGCTCCGGCCAGCCGGAGGACGTGGCCTGTGCGTACCTGCACCTGGCCGAGCTGCTCACCGGGCCGCTGAACATCCTCGAGGAGGGGGTGGTGGTGGCCCGCCGGGGCGCCGAGCGGGTCGCTGAGCTGGGGCTCGGCCGCACCTGGGAGACCCGGCTGCTGGCCATCGCCACCAACGGGCTGTTCCGGGTGGGGCAGTGGGCCGAGGCGGAGAAGGTCGTCGCGGCCGCGCTGCGGCACCGCCCGTCCGGTGCCGACGCGGTCGAGCTGCTGCTCGCCCGGTGCCGGCTCTCCGTCGGCTACGGCGACGTCGAGGCCTCCGATCGCGACCTGGAGGCGGTCGCCACCGTGCTGGCCGGCGGCGGGGCCCGGCACGTGCTGCCGATGCTCATCCTGCGCGCCGGGCTGGCCATGTGGCAGGGCCGGCACGACCTGGCCCGGCAGGCGGTCCAGCGGGGCCTGACCGAGAGCCGCTCCGACGACGTCATCGTGCTGGCCACCCTGGCCTGGCACGGGCTGCGCGCGGAGGCGGAGGCGTCCGCCAGCCGTACCGTCGAGGTGGACCCGAACGCGGTCCGCCGGCTGCGCGAGGTGGTCGAGCGGGTGACCCGCAAGAGCGGGAAGGCGGGCGCCCCGGTGCGGTACGTCGCCGACGCCTTCCTGGCGCTCTGCGCCGCCGAGCTGAGCCGGCTGGACGACGGCCGGGGCGACCCGGAGCTGTGGGCCCGCGCGGCCACCGAGTGGGACCGGCGCAACCACCCCTATCCGGCGGCCTACTCCCGGCTGCGGCAGGCCGAGGCCCTGCTGGCCCGGCGCAGCCGGGTGGCCACCGCGGGCAAGCTGCTGCGGCAGGCCCACCAGACGGCCCAGGCGCTCGGCGCGGTGCCGCTGAGCGAGGAGATCCGTACCCTGGCCGGGCGGGCCCGGGTGCCCCTGGCGGAGGGTCCGGCCGCCGCCCGTCCCGCGCCCCGGCCCCGGTCCGCGGCGCCGGCCGCGCCCGCGGTGGACGAGTTGGACGTGCTCACCCCCCGGGAGCGGGAGGTGCTCGCCGCGGTCGCCGAGGGGCTGACCAACCGGGAGATCGGCCAGCGGCTGTTCATCAGCGAGCGGACCATCGGCGTGCACGTGTCGCACATCTTCGACAAGCTCCAGGTCCGCACGCGGGTGCAGGCCAGCGCGATCTTCCTGCGCAACCGCCCCGAATAGCCGTACGTCGGCAATACGTCGTTCTACTGATCCGGCCGGCACACGCCGGCTGGAAGGCTGTCCTGCGTCACCGGGTGGCGTCGTGGGGGGCGCCGACCACTGTGGAGGAGAGATGACCGAACCGGTTTGGGGTCCTGTGCACCAGGACATCGTCGGGCTGCTCGCCGACCACCCCGCCGACGTGCCGGCGGTCGTCGACCATCTCACCAAGCTCCAGGACCTGCTGGTCCGGCTGCCTCCGCTGGAGGAGAGCTGCCCGCTGGCCGACTTCAACAAGCTCTACCTGGTCATCACCTCCACGGTGCTCGACGGGCTGTACGACGACCGCTTCACCGACCCGGCCTTCCTGGCCCGGCTCGACGTGGAGTTCGCCGCCCGCTACTTCGACGCGCTGCGGTTCTGGACCGACTCCCACCCGAGCACCCCCAAGGCCTGGTCGTGCCTGTTCCAGCGGATGCGCGGCCCGGACGCCCGGCCGTTGCCGTCGGCCGCCGCCGGGGTGAACGCCCACATCAACTACGACCTGCCGTTCGCGCTGGTGACCACCTTCGACAGCCTGGAGTCCGAGCCGGTCGACGGCAGCGACCAGCACCACGACTACCTGGAGATCAACAAGATCTTCGCTGAGCGGATCCCGGAGCTGCGCCGCGGCTACCTGGACCACTGGCAGTTGATGATCGACATGGTGAACGGCGACATCGACGACTGGTACCAGGGCGAACTGGTCGAGTACACCCGCAACGTGGCCTGGCGCAACGCGCAGAAGATCTGGCGCTGCCGGCACGACCCGGACGCCCGCGAGTGTGAGCGGATGCGGCTGGACGACAACGCCGCGCTGCTCGGCCGGCTGCTGCTGTCCCCCCTCGGGGCGTTCCTCCAGTAGCCGGGACGGGGGGTTCCCGCGTCTCGCCGTCCGGGCGTGGGGCGCGGGGACGCCGCCCGGGGCGCGTGCTCGACGTACCGGTCAGCCGCGCCGGGACCGCCCCCGGTACGCCGCGGCGGCGGCCCGGTTGTTGCACAGCTCGCAGCAGTACCGTTGCCGGCCGGCGCGGGTCCGGTCCAGGTAGGGCGCGTCGCACCCGTCGGCCGCGCAGACCCCGAACCGTTCCGCCCCGCCGGCCGCCGCGGCCCGGGCGAGCGCCCCGGTGACCAGGGCGGCGAACGGCCCGACCGGGCCGGGCCGGGGCAGCGGGGTGAGCCGTAGCGCGCCGTCGGGCCCGGCCTCGATCACCGTGCCGGCGCTGACGTCGGCCAGCACCTCGTTGAGCGTGGTCACCCGGGCGGCCGGATCGGGGGCGGCGAAGACCCGGTGGAGCTGGTCGCGCAACTCGCGCAGCCGCGGCAGGTCCGCCTCGGTGAGCGGCTCGGCGACGTCGGCGAGGCCGAGTTCCCGGGCGGCGGCCCTTAGCCGGGCCACCGACAGCTGGTCGACCGGGTCCTGGAGCACCCAGTAGCTGTGCAGCAGCGCGACGGCCAGGCGCAGCGCCGGTTCCAGGGGTGGCACCGCGCTCATCCGCGCCTCCTCCCTCGTCCGGTCGCCGACACGCCCGCCGTCCCTTCGCACTTGACCGATCGCCGCACGCCATCCTACCGTCGTCAGTTATTAAACGCGTTTAATAACTTATGGAGGTGGCGTATGCGACGTCTGCCCGTCCTCGTGTCCGTGGCGGCGCTGGTGGTCGCCGGCGCGGTCGCCGGCGCCGGTGGGGCCCAGGCGGAGGCGCCCGCCGAGCCGGACCACGCGGCGGCCACGGTGGTCCGCGACATCGAGATCCCGGTCGCCGGGCAGCCGGCCGTCCGGGCCTGGCTGGTCCGGCCGCAGCGCGCCGGCGGCGGCCTGGCCGGGGTGCTGGACCTGCACTGGTTCGAGCCCGGTCGGGCCAACCAGGACCGCAGCGAGTTCCTGGCCGAGGCGACCGCCCTGGCCGGCCGGGGCGTCGTGTCGGTGCTGCCGCAGCTCACGTTCCCGTGGGCGGGCGACCCGGTCGGCGACGCCCGGGACCGAGCCGCGGTCACCGCCCAGCTCGACGCCGTGCGGGCGGCGTACCGGCGGCTGCTCGCCGAGCCGGGGGTGGACCGGAGGCGCACCGCGGTGGTCGGTCACGACTACGGCGCCATGTACGCCGTCGACCTGGCCGCCCGGGAGCCGGGGCTGCGCCGCGCGGTGCTGCTCGCCCCGGACGCCACCTGGGCCAACTGGTTCGACCGCTTCTGGCTCCAGCTGCCGGAGGGGGAGCGGGCGGCGTACCAGGCGGTCTTCGCCGGCCTCGACCCGGTGGACCTGGTGGGGCGCCTCGGCGCCGGCGCGTACCTCCAGTTCGCCGGTGCGGACCGGTTCGTCGGCGCGGAGACCCGCGCCGCCTTCGCCGCCGCGGCGCCGCAGGCCAAGGTGTCGCTCTACCCGGACGAGGAGCACGACCTGGGCGCTGCCCGCACCCGGGACGACCGGCAGGCCTGGCTGGCCGGCCGGCTGGGACTGCGCGGCTGACCCGAGGGACCACCGGGACGGCCGGCGCCGGGAGCGCCGGCCGGCCCCGCCCCGCGCACGGGAGCGGTGGGCCGGCCCGGGCCGGCGGCGCGACCGGGTGTCGGTCCGGCCCGACCGGGTACCCGGGCGCCATGCCGCACACCGCGCCGGTCCGCCGCTTCGCCTTCCGGTTCGATCCGGCGTTCCGGCTGCCGCTGGCCCTGCTCGGGGTGCGGCCCGAGACCGCCCGCGTCGAGCTGGACCCGGAGGAGCTGACCGTGCGGTTCGGCCTGTGGCGGCTGCGCACCGCCCGGGACAACGTCAGGGGAGTCGAGCTGGGCGGACCGTACCGCTGGTGGCGGGCCGTCGGCCCGCACCTGTCCCTGGCCGACGGCGGGGTCACCTTCGGCACCAGCGTGGCCGCCGGGGTCTGTCTCCGCCTCGCCGCCCCGGTGCCGGCGCTCGCCCCCGGCCCCTGGCCGCGACATCCGGCCGTCACGGTGACGGTGACCGACCCGGAGGCGCTGCGCGACGCCCTGGCCGGCCCGCCCTGATCATCTTTTCCCGCTTGCCCGGTTCCGTCGGGCCGTGCCCTGGGTACCGCCTACGGTCGGGTCAGGGCCTGAAGGGGTGCAGATGGCGGAAGGACGGGACGGGGCGCAGCCCCGGCGGACGCGGGGGCGCCGCCACCACGCGCAGTCGACCGCGGCGGACCGGGCGCTGCGCGCCGCCCGCGACCCGGAGCGCGGCGAGCGCGCCCGCCGGACCGCGACGCTGCCGGAGCAGGTGGAGAGCCCGGTCCGGCCGGCCGAACCGGCCGGCCGGCTGAGCCGCTGGCTGTTCCAGCACCGGGTGCAGCCGGTCGGCCCGGAAACCCGGGAGCACCAGGCGCGGGCGCACCCCTGGTGGCAGGTGATGTGCCTGACCGGCGTCGACTACTTCTCCACCCTGTCCTACCTGCCCGGCATCGCGGCGGTGGCGGCCGGCGCGCTGAGCCCGCTCGCGACCCTGCTGATCGTGGCACTGACCCTGTTCGGGATGCTGCCCATGTACCGGCGGGTGGCCCGGGAGAGCCCGCACGGGCAGGGCTCGGTGGCGATGCTGGAACGGCTGCTGCCGTTCTGGCGCGGCAAGCTGTTCGTGCTGGTGCTGCTCGGCTTCGTGGCCACCTCGTGGATCATCACGATCACGCTCTCCGCCGCCGACGCGACAGTGCACCTGCTGGAGAACCCGATCCTGCCCGAGTCCTTCCCGCACGGCACCACGGCCGCCGTGCTGGTGACCGTGGTGCTGCTGCTCGTCCTCGGCGGGGTGTTCCTGCTCGGGTTCAGCGAGGCGGTGCAGGTCGCCATCCCCCTCGTGGCGGTCTTCCTCGCGCTGAACGCGGTGATCGTGGTCGCCGGCCTGGCAGAGGTCGCCGCCGACCCGGGGACCCTCACCGGTTGGACCGACCGGCTGACCGGGGTCGGCGGGGCGGGTGACGTGCTGGCCACCAGCGTGCTCGCGTTCCCGCTGCTGGTGCTGGGCCTCTCCGGCTTCGAGACCGGGGTGAGCATGATGCCGCTGGTGCAGGGGGGCGAGGGTGACGCCGAGCGGCGGTTGGCGGTCCGGATCGGCAACACCCGCAAGCTGCTCACCACCGCCGCGCTGATCATGTCGGTCTACCTGATCGCCACGACGTTCGTCACCACCGTGCTGATCCCGGCGGACGCGTTCGCACCGGGCGGGGCGGCCAGCGGCCGGGCGCTGGCCTTCCTGGCCCACGAGCACCTGGGCGAGGCGTTCGGCACGGTCTACGACATCAGCAGCATCTTCATCCTCTGGTTCGCCGGCGCCTCGGCGATGGCCGGCCTGATCAACATCGTGCCCCGCTATCTGCCCTCCTACGGCATGGCGCCCGAATGGGGGCGGGCGGTCCGTCCGGTGGTGCTGGTCTACACCGCGATCAGCATCGCCATCACGGTCGCCTTCCGGGCCGACGTCAACGCCCAGGCCGGCGCGTACGCCACCGGCATCCTGGCCATGATGGTCTCCGGCGCGATCGCGGTGACCATTTCCGCGTACCGGGCGCGGCACCGGCTCGCCGCCGCCGGCTTCGCGGTGCTCACCCTGGTGCTGCTCTACGCGCTCACCGAGAACGTCATCGAGAAACCCGACGGCATCACCATCTCCGGCCTGTTCATCGCCGGCATCGTCGCCGTCTCACTGATCTCCCGGGTGTCCCGCACGACCGAACTGCGCGCCGAGCGGATCGAGTTCGACGCCGCGGCGCGGCGGTTCGTCGCCGACTCGATCGCCCACGACGGCCGGTTGCACCTGATCGCCAACAAGCGGCAGAGCGGCTCGCTGAAGGAGTACCGGGTCAAGGAGCGCGCCCAGCGTGGCATGAACCCGGTGCCCGGCGCCGCCGACGTGCTCTTCCTGGAAATCGACGTCACCGACCCCTCGCGGTTCAGTGAGGTGCTGCGGGTGAACGGGGTGGAGGTCGGCGGATACCGGATCCTGCGCGCCAGCAGCCCGGCCGCGCCCAACGCCATCGCGGCCATCCTGCTGGCGCTGCGCGACGCCACCGGGATCCGCCCGCACTGCCACTTCGAGTGGTCCGAGGGGAACCCCATCGCGCACCTGTTGCGCTACCTGATCCTCGGTCGCGGCGACACCCCGCCGGTGGTCCGGGAGATCATCCGCAAGTCCGAGCCGGACCCCACCCGCCGCCCCGGCATCCACGTCGGCGGCTGAGCTCCGCCGCCGGCCGCCGGCCCGTCCCGGTCCGACCTCCCGAGGGGTACGCCCACCGCCACCCGCACCGGGCTGCGCCCGGCTACCGGCGCCCCGGTCAGGCGAGTGCGCGTACCCGGGCGATGAAGTCGTCCGCGCAGAAGTCGAGGAAGCCGTCCGGGTCCGGGCCGGCGTTCTGCAGCACGATGTGGTCGTAGCCGGCCTCGACGTAGGCCCGCACCTTCGCCAGGTGTGGCGCCGGGTCCGGCCCGACCGAGAACTGCCGCCGGATGTGCTGGTCCTCGACCCACACCGTCGCCGCGTCGAAGTTCACCGGGTTGGGCAGCTCGCTCATCACCTTCCACCCGGTGACGGCCCACCGGCTGGTCTCCTTCGCCGCGCGGACCGCCTGCTCCTCGTCCGGGGCCCAGGCCAGCGGCACCTCCGCGTAGCGCGGTCCCTGCCCACCGGCCTCCCGGTAGTGCGCGACGATCGACGACTTCGGCTCGGTGGCGAACAGCCCGTCACCCAGCTCGGCGGCCGTCGCCGCGGAGGACCGCCCGCTGGCGGCCACGGCGATCACCGGCGGGGTCTCCGGCAGGTCCCAGACCCGGGCGTCCTCCAGCTGGAGGTGCCGGCCCTCGTACGACTGGTAGCCGCCCTGCCAGAGCAGCCGGATGATCTCCAGGGCCTCGCGCAGCCGTTCGTGCCGGCCGCGGACGCTCGGGAAGCCCTGGCCGACCACATGCTCGTTGAGCCGCTCGCCGGCGCCAACGCCCAGGGTGAACCGCCCGTCGGAGATGAGCGCCATGGTGGCCGCGGCCTGGGCGATGATCGCCGGGTGGTACCGGACGGAGGGACAGGTGACCCCGGTGGCCAGGCCGAGCGTGCTGGTCTTCGCGGCGATGGCCGCGAGCGCGCTCCAGGTGAAGCAGGAGTGCCCCTGCACCTCCAGCCACGGGTGATAGTGGTCGCTCATCTCGACGAAGTCGAAGCCGGCCTGCTCCGCGCGGACGGCCTGCCGGATGAGCTCCTGTGGGCCGAAGGCCTCCGAGGCCAGCTTGTAGCCGATCTGCATCGCCCTGGTCTCCGTCCCCCGCGTGGCTGGACCGCTGCCCTTCCCACCCCGCGACCCGGCAAACGCCGCACCACCCGCGCCCGACGCCGCCATCCGCCGGGGCGGGAACGCCACGGCGAGGAACCCAGCCTCCTAGGACGGCCTAGAGGTGGTGCCGCGGCACGCGCCGGGCACGGAACGGCCCGCGCCGCGGGGAAGCGGGCGCGGGCCGGGGTGGTGCGCGGTCGGGCCTACTTGGACGGCTCGGGAAGCTTGCAGTCCACCTTGGGGTTGGCGCCGATGTAGTTCAGCGGGCCGGCCACGATGGTGACCAGGATGGTGCCGGCCTCGGCGCAGTTGGTGTCGTCATTGCCGTAGTAGCCGCGCTGGCCGGCGGCGATCGCGCCGATGACGAGCCAGATGACGACCAGGACGCCGACTATCGAGGTGCCGCGCATGGGTTGCCTCCACTGGGGTTGTGGTGGATTCGAGGTGGAGGCCATGTACCCAGAGCGGGTGAACGGTCAAACGGCGCCCCGGTGGCGGCGCGGCCGATTCCGACCATCGCGAGACGGCTCAGTGCGGCGGCGCGGGCGACTCCGGCGGCCGGCCCCGGCTGCGCAGGTGGTCGGCGACCGCCACCCCGACCAGCACCAGCATCGCCCCGAGGGCGGCATAGACCGGCGCGAGGAACAGCAGGCCGGGCGCGATGGTGAGCAGCGCCAGGATGCCGCCTGGGCGGGAGAACGACACCCGGCTGAACACCTCGTACTCGAAGGCGGCGCGACCGACCAGGAACAGCGCCGGCCCGCCGAGGAGGACCGCCAGCCAGGCCGGCGGGGTGCGCCCGGTCGGTTCGAGCAGCACGAGGTCGAACCCCGCCGCGCTGGTCACCACCCCAGCCACCATCAGCAGGTGGGTGTACGGGGCGGAGTTCAGGAACCTGGCCGGCTGTTTCGCCATGGCGATGGCGTGCGGCAGCAGCTCGCCGGACTTGTGCACGTAGATCCGCCAGAGCAGCAGCGTGGTGGCGAACGCGATGGCGAACGCGCCGATGTTCTCCGTCTCGGAGTGGTGCAGGCTGAAGACGGTGCCGGTGACCAGGATGGCGTCGCCCAGCGCGATGATGAAGAACTGCTGGTAGCGCTCGGAGAGATGCTCGGCGGTCACGGTGCGCTGGTCGTCCGGCACCACGCCGAGGCCGGGCACCGGGTACGCGAGCCGGAAGCCGAGATAGTCGATGCCCAGGGCCAGCGCCCAGCACGTCTCGCGGGCGTGGCCGCCCAGCTTGGCGCCGACCAGCCAGGGGATCGCGGAGATCGCGAACCAGCTGAAGATGCGGGCCGCCCGGCGCTGGGTGTGCCGGTCGTGCCGGACCGCCGGCATGAGGAACAGCCCGCGTCCGAGATGGATCGCCACGTAGGTCCCGGCGAAGACCAGCCCGCGGGCGCCGAACGCCTCCGGGATGGCGGTGGTCATCAGCAGCGCCCCGAACATCACCGCGACGATCAGCAGCTTGATCTCGCGACGTTGCGGGTCGTACATGTCGGTGACCAGGGTGGTGATCGCCCAGGTCCACCACATCGCCATCAGCATGATCAGCGACTGGATGGCCCGCTCCCAGCTCACCTCGGTGACCAGGCCCCGCGAGATGAGCGAGAGCGCGACCACGTACACGAGGTCGAAGAAGAGCTCCAGCAGGGTCACCCGGCGTGGCGCCTCGGGATCGCGCACCGGGGGCCGCCGCTCGGCGGGTTGCTCCGGCGTGGCGGTGGGCACGAGCTGCTCCTGCGGTGGCGGGATCGGCGCGGCGGGCCGTCCGGCCCTGCACCGACCGTAGCGACGCCCGCCCGGACCCGTGCCGCGTTTCCCTATTCGCGCTCGTCCGGGAGGCCGCGCCGGTGTCCCGGCACGGGCCGGGCCGGCTCGACGGCCGCCGGACACGCCGCGGGCCGGTGGTGACCGACGGTCACCACCGGCCCGCGGGTCGGATCAGGCGTCCTCGCCGGCGCCGACCGGGAGCACCCGCTCGGCCTCGGCACGGGCGCCGGCCAGCACCTTCGCCTGCTGCGACCAGGTCGCCAGGCCCGGGGCGGCGCGCAGGCCGGCGGCCTTGACGGTCTCCCGCAGCGCCGCCTCGTCCAGCTCGGCGAGCTGCTGGTAGGTGCGGATGCCGGCGGCCTGGAGGGCGGCGGCCAGCTTCGGCCCGATGCCCTGGATCCGGCGGAAGTCGTCCGGGGCGGCGTCGTCCACCTGGGCCGGAGCGGCGTCCTCGACCGCGGCGCGCGGCGCGGGCACCACCACCGGCGTGCCCGGCTCGGCCTCGGTCACCGGCTCGGCCTCCACGGCGGCCGGCTCGGCCGGCACGGCCACCGGCTCG
>NZ_MUYZ01000253.1:0-10175 GCF_003013775.1 Micromonospora sp. MH33 | reverse complement strand
GCCCCGGGGCGGCCGCGCCCCCGTGCGCCCGGGCTGCGCCCCTCGGCCGCGTAGCCGCCTCGCGTCCGGTCGTTCGCCGGCGCGCCGCCGCCGCGGCCGGTTCCGTCGTCATCCGTCCCGCCGGGACGCGTCGTCCCGTCGGGGCATCCGGAATCGGACCGAGGGGTTTCCCCATGCTCGCCTTCGCACCACTGCACGCCGCGACCTCCGCCGCCGCCACCGTCGTCACCTGGCTCGCCGACGCGCTCGCCCCGCTGACCGGCGGCGCCGCGGCGGCCGCCGCGATCGTCCTGTTCACCGTCGGGGTCCGGCTGCTGCTCTCGCCGCTCACCCTGGCCCAGGTCCGCGGGGAGCGGCGCCGTGCGGCGCTCGCCCCCGAGGTCCGCGACCTCCAGCGCCGGTACGCCGACGATCCCGGCCGCCTGCAGAGCGAGTTGTTCGCGCTCTACCGGCGGGCCGGGGCCAGCCCGGTCGCGGGCTGCCTGCCGGCGCTGTTGCAGGCGCCGTTCTTCCTGGTCATGTACCGCCTCTTCGCCACCGGCGACGGGCACCCGCACCTGCTGGGCGAGAAGCTCGCCGGCGTACCCCTGGGGTGGCATCTCGGCGACGGGCTCACCGGCCCGGTGGTGGCGGTCTTCGGGGTGCTGCTGGCGGCGCTGCTCGTGCTGGCCTGGCGGTCCGCCCGGCGGGCGCGCCGGGCGGCCGCCGCCACCGGCACCATCGCCGGTGCGCCGACCGAGGGCCCGGGCGCGGCGGTGCTGGGTTGGCTGGTGCCGCTGCTGCCCTTCACCACGGTGCTGGTGGGGCTGGTGGTGCCGCTCGCGGCGGTGCTCTACCTGGTCACCACGACCGCGTGGAGCGTGCTGGAGCAGGCCGTGCTGCGCCGGCCTCAGCCGGAAGGCATCGACGCACGTTGACAAGTGCGGGGACGGGCGCGTAGAAAACGCCTCAGAGAGCGCTCTCTCTCGCCCGTCCCCGCAGAGAGGCACCCCGATGAACCCTGTCCCGGCGGCCACGGCCGCCCCCTCCGCCGTGCGCCGGTCGCGCCGGCGGCTCTCCCTGGCGGCCGCCGTGTTCGCCGCCACCACCACCCTCGCCACCGTCACGATGACCGCCCACGCCGCCGTGACGCCGCCGCCCAGCGGTTGGAGTCTGGTGTGGAGCGACGACTTCACAGGTGCGGCCGGCACCCTGCCCTCCTCGGCCAACTGGATCATCGACACCGGCACCAGCTACCCGGGCGGCCCGGCCAACTGGGGCACCGGTGAGATCCAGACCTACACCTCCAGCGCCGCCAACCTGTCCCAGGACGGCGCCGGCAACCTCCGGATCACCCCGCTCAAGGACGGCGCCGGCCGGTGGACCTCGGCACGGATCGAGACGGTCCGCGCCAACTTCAAGCCGCCCGCCGGGGGCGTCCTGGCCCTGGAGGGCCGGATCCAGATGCCGAACGTGACCGGCGCCCAGGCGGCCGGCTACTGGCCGGCCTTCTGGGCGCTCGGCTCCCCGTACCGGGGCAACTACCAGAACTGGCCGGGCATCGGCGAGTTCGACGTGATGGAGAACGTCAACGGGATCAACTCGGTCTGGGGGGTGCTGCACTGCGGCGTCGCCCCGGGCGGGCCGTGCAACGAGTTCAACGGCATCGGCAACTCCCGGGCCTGCCCGGGCAGCACCTGCCAGTCGGCGTTCCACACCTACCGCTTCGAGTGGGACGCCTCGATCAGTCCCCAGCAGCTCCGCTGGTACGTCGACGGCCAGCTCTTCCACACCGTCAGCCAGAGCCAGGTGGGCGAACCGTACTGGGGGCAGATGACCAACCACGGCGGCTACTTCATGCTGCTCAACGTGGCGATGGGCGGCGGCTTCCCGGACGGGGTGGCCGGCTCCGCCACGCCCACCGCGTCGACCGTCTCCGGCCGACCCATGCTGGTCGACTACGTGGCCGCCTACACCCGCGGTGGCGGCGGCACGCCGTCGCCCACCCCGACCACACCGCCGCCCGGCGGGACGGTGGACGCGTACTCGACCATCCAGGCCGAGGCGTTCACCGGGCAGAACGGGGTGCAGGTGGAGGCGTGCGGCGAGGGCGGCCAGGACATCGGCTGGCTGGCCAACGGCGACTGGGCCCGCTACGACAACGTGGAGTTCGGCGCCACGCCGCCGAAGGACTTCGTGGCCCGGGTCGCCTCGGGCGCGTCGGCCGGGGTGAGCGGGCTGGTCGAGGTCCGGGTGGACAGCCCGACGAACCCGCCGATCGGCAGCTTCGCGGTCGCCAACACCGGCGGCTGGCAGAGCTGGCGCTCGGTGCCGGGCAACGTCGCCGCGGTCACCGGCCGGCACACCGTCTACCTGACCTTCACCAGCGGCCAGCCGGCCGACTTCGTCAACGTCAACTGGTTCACCTTCCGCCGCTGAGCCGGCCGCACCGGGGGTCCCCGCGAGGGACCCCCGGTTGCCTCTGGACAGAAACAGTTAACAGTCTTAATAATGAGCGCACGTCGACGGTCGTAAATGTCACCCTCCACCACCACGTCCCTGGAGGACGCCGTGAGACTCCGCTCCACCCGAATGGCGACGTTCGCCGCCGCGCTCGCCGCCGCCCTGGTCGCCGGCACCCTGCTGGCCGCGCCACCCGCCTCCGCCGCCACCGCCGCCTTCGTCCGCACCACCACCTGGGACACCGGGTACGAGGGCAAGTTCACCGTCACCAACAACACCTCGGCCAGCATCTCCTCCTGGAACGTCCAGTTCGACCTGCCCGCCGGCAGCACCCTCGGCTCCTTCTGGGACGCCCGGCTGACCACCTCCGGCCAGCACGTCACCGCGGTGAACCAGTCCTGGAACGGCACCCTCGCCCCGGGCGCCAGCACCACCTTCGGCTTCAACGTCAACGGCACCGGCAACCCGACCAACTGCACGGTCAACGGCGGCTCCTGCACGGGCGGGGGCGGCGGCAACCCCGGCGCACCGGCCACCCCCGGCGGCCTCCGGGTCACCGGCACCACCAACACCTCGGTCTCGCTGGCCTGGAACGCCGTCTCCGGCACGGTCACCGGTTACCGGGTCTACGAGGGCGGCACCGTGAAGGCCACCGTCACCGGCACCTCGGCCACCGTCTCCGGGCTGAGCGCCTGCACCGGGCACAGCTACACGGTGGCCGCGTACAACGCCAGCGGGGAGTCGGCGAAGTCGGCGCCGGTGTCGGCCACCACCACCGGGTGCACCGGCGGGGGCGGCGGCGCGATGGCCGCGGCGCCCTACCTCTACCCGGGCTGGGGCGACCCGCCCGCGCCGTCGACGGTGATGGGCGCGACCGGGATCAAGTGGTTCACCATCGCGTTCGTGCTCTCCGGCGGCGGCTGCACCCCGGCCTGGGACGGCAGCGGCCCGCTGACCGGCGGCACGCACGCCAGCACCATCGCCGCGATCAAGGCAGCCGGCGGTGACATCATCCCGTCCTTCGGCGGCTGGAGCGGCAACAAGCTCGGCCCGAACTGCTCCTCGGCCAGCGCGCTGGCCGGCGCCTACCAGCAGGTCATCAACGCCTACGGGCTCAAGGCGATCGACATCGACATCGAGAACAGCGACGAGTTCGAGAACGAGGTGGTGCAGGACCGGATCCTGGACGCCTTGAAGATCGTCAAGCAGAACAACCCGGGGCTCAGGACGATCGTCACCTTCGGCACCTCGACCACCGGGCCGTCCTACTACGGCACCCGGCTGATCAACCAGGCCGCGGCCAAGGGCGCCAACATCGACGTCTTCACCATCATGCCGTTCGACTTCGGCGGCGGCGCGAACATGTACCAGAACACGGTCAACGCGGCCGAGGGGCTGAAGAACGCGCTCAAGACCGCGTTCGGCTGGTCCGACGCCACCGCCTACGCCCACATGGGCATCTCCGGCATGAACGGCCTCTCCGACCAGCAGGAGCTGACCTCGCCGGCCACCTGGACGCAGATCCGGGACTGGGCCAAGGCCCGCGGCCTCGCCCGGTTCACCTTCTGGTCGGTCAACCGGGACCGGCCCTGCCCGGGCGGCGGGGTGGTCTCCAACTGCTCCGGCATCGCCCAGAACACCTGGGAGTTCACCACCATCACCGCGGGATTCTGATCCCACGCCACGGTCAGCGCCCGGCGGTCACCGACTGCCGGGCGCGCCGCCGGCGTACCTTCTTGACCACCCAGCTGACGATCATCACGGCGAAGACCGCGAAGATCGCGTAGTTGAACCAGTCGCTGTACTGGTCGACCCGTTCCCAGCGCGAGCCGAGGGCGAAACCGGCCCCGACGATCAGCGCGTTCCACACCCCGCTGCCCAGCGTGGTGAGCAGGATGAACTCGCCCAGCGGCATCCGGTTCGCGCCGGCCGGCACGGAGACCAGGCTGCGCACCACCGGCACCACCCGGCCGATCAGCACCGCCCACCGGCCGTGCCGCTCGAACCAGCGGTCGGCCTTCTCCAGGTCCTCCCGGTCCACCAGCGGGATGTGGTCCAGCCAGCGCTTCAGCCGTTCCTCGCCGAGCGCCGCGCCGAGCCAGTAGAGCACCAGCGCGCCGAGCAGCGAACCGGCCGTCGCGGCCAGCACGATGAGCACCAGGTTGAACCGGCCCTCGGCGGCCAGGTAACCCGCCATGGCCAGCACGACCTCGCTCGGGATCGGCGGGATGATGCTCTCCAGGGCGACCAGCAGGGCCACCCCGACCGCGCCGAACGAGTCGATGACGCTCGCCACCCAGCCGGTCAGCCCGGTGAACTGGTTCGGGTCGACGTTCTGGGCGAGTGCCATGGGTGTCCTTCCGCGCGGTGCCGGGGATCCGTAAGCGGTACCCCGGCCGGCGCACGTCACACCTGCCGGTGACCGGACGCACGGACGCCGGGTCAGCCCTCCGGGTGCAGCGCGGCGTCCGCCGGCCCGCGCCGCCAGCCGGTGAAGCGGACCACCAGGCCGCCCCGGCTGGGCGAGCAGCAGTACGGTCCGGCCGCCGCCTCGGCCCCCGGGTCCAGCGGGGCCACCCGGACCAGCCGCCACGGCTCGGCGTCGGCCCGCGCGCGGACGGTCAGCGCGTCCCCGGCCCGGCTGACCCGGACCGTCACGTCCCGCCCCGACCACTCCGGCACCGGCGCCACCGACCAGTCGGACAGCTCGTCGGTGACGACCGCGCCGACCTGCGGCTGCCCGTCGCTGACCTCCACCCCCGCCTTGGTCCACCGCCGCTCGTCCACCCGGACCAGCACCCCGGCCTGGTCGAACTGGGCGGCATAGTCGAGCCGGAAGCTCACCTCCACGGCACTGTCCACGGGGAACGGGGCGAGCAGCGCCGAGCCGTCGTCGTGCACGAAGCCGTAGCTGGTCCGCCGCCAGAAGTCGCTGCCCCCGCGCGGCTCGACCAGCAGCGCGTCGCCGGCGGAGTCGGCCCGCTCCGGCGGGTTGAGCCAGGTGCCGGCGGACCAGTCGAGGGCGTGGGTGTCGGCGCTCATCCCGGCACCGTACCGGCCGCGGGCCGGCGGTGGGTTTGCCGCGGTCGGCAACCGGAGAAGTAAACCGAACATGGGTGACAGGTGGTATCAGGAGGCGGTGGTCTACTGCCTCGACGTCGACACGTTCGCGGACTCCGACGGCGACGGGGTGGGTGACTTCCGCGGCCTGATCGGCCGGCTCGACTATCTCGCCCGGCTCGGGGTGACCTGCCTCTGGCTGCACCCGATCCACCCGTCGCCGAACCGGGACGACGGCTACGACGCCACCGATTTCTACAACGTCAGCCCGAAGCTGGGCACCCTCGGCGACTTCGCCGAACTGCTGCACCAGGCGCGGAACCGGGGCATCCGTGTGATCATCGACCTGGTGGTCAACCACACCTCGGACGAGCACCCCTGGTTCCAGTCCGCCCGCTCCTCGCCCGACTCGCCGTACCGCAACTGGTACGTGTGGAGCGACGAGGCGCCGCCGGACCGGCACCAGGGCATGGTCTTCCCCGGCGAGCAGAACGAGACGTGGAGCTACGACCGCACCGCGAAGGCCTGGTACTACCACCGCTTCTACAAGTTCCAGCCGGACCTGAACGTCGCCAACCCCGAGGTCCGCGCCGAGATCAAGAAGATCATGTCGTTCTGGCTCCAGCTCGGCGTCTCCGGCTTCCGGATGGACGCGGTGCCGTTCATCATCGAGCTGACCGAGCCCGGCAACCCGGACTCGCCCAAGGACCTGGAGTTCCTCACCGAGCTGCGCCAGCACGTGCAGTGGCGGCGGGGCGACGCGGTCCTGCTGGCCGAGGCGAACGTCGAGCCGGACCAGCTGCCGGTCTACTTCGGTGACAGCGGCGGCTCGGCCAACCGGATCCACATGCTCTTCGACTTCATGATGAACGGCCGGCTGATGCTGGCTCTGGCCCGGCAGGATCCGGAGCCGGTGATCGAGGCGCTGCGGGAGACCCCGGCCCTGCCCGAGGGCGGGCAGTGGGCCACCTTCCTGCGTAACCACGACGAGATCGACCTGTCCCGGCTCACCGCCGAGCAGCGCAACCAGGTGTACGAGCAGTTCGGCCCGGACGAGGGCATGCGCCTCTACGGCCGGGGCATCCGTCGCCGGCTGGCCTCGATGCTCGGCAACGACCGCCGCCGCATCGAGCTGGCGTACGCGCTCCAGTTCTCGCTGCGCGGCACGCCGGTGCTGCGCTACGGCGAGGAGATCGGGATGGGCGAGGACCTGTCGCTGCCCGGCCGGGAGGCGATCCGCACGCCGATGCAGTGGTCGTACAAGGAGAACGGCGGTTTCTCCACCGCCGACCCGGAGAAGCTGGTCCGCCCGGTGATCGACAAGGGCGAGTACGGCTACCAGAAGGTCAACGTGACCGCCCAGCGCAAGGACCCGAGGTCGCTGCTGGGCTGGTTCGAGCGGATGATCCGTACCCTCCGGGAGGCCCCGGAGGTCGGCACGGGCACCACCAGCCACATCGACGTGCCGATGCCCCCCGGTGTGCTGGCGCACCGGGCCGACGGGCCGACCGGGACGATGGTCTTCCTGCACAACCTCGGCACCGAGGACGCCGAGGTCGACCTGAGCATCCTCGCCCCGGAGGCCGACCTGCCGATCGACGTGCTCACCGACCGCAACTACGAGGAGGTCGGCAAGCTCGACCGGTTGAAGCTGGCCGGCTACGGCTACCGGTGGATCCGGATCTGCCGGGGCACCCGGCTCTGACGGCCGAGCCGGCGTTAAGCTCCTTCGATCGAGCCCAAGTTACCGGGAGGTAATCATGTCGGAGGAGCCCCGCGTCGCCATCGTGACCGGAGCCGCGCGCGGCATCGGCGCGGCCACCGCCCGACGGCTGGCCGCCGACGGCATGGCCGTCGCCGTGGTCGACATCGAGGAGTCGGCGACCAAGGAGACCGTGGACGCCATCGCCGCCGCCGGCGGTCGGGCGCTCGGCGTCGGCGCCGACGTCTCCGACCGGGCCCAGGTGGAGGCCGCCGTGGAGCGGGTCGCCGCCGAGCTGGGCGCGCCGACCGTGCTGGTCAACAACGCCGGTGTGCTGCGGGACAACCTGCTGTTCAAGATGACCGACGCCGACTGGGACACGGTCATGGGGGTGCACCTGCGCGGGGCGTTCCTGTTCAGCCAGGCCACCCAGAAGCACATGGTCGAGCGGAAGTGGGGCCGGATCGTCAACCTCTCCAGCACCTCGGCGCTGGGCAACCGGGGCCAGGCGAACTACTCGGCCGCCAAGGCCGGAATGCAGGGCTTCACGAAGACGCTCGCCATCGAGCTGGGCCCGTTCGGGGTGACCGTCAACGCGGTCGCGCCGGGCTTCATCGTCACCGACATGACCGCCGCCACGGCGGCCCGGATGAAGGTCGACTTCGAGGCACTCCAGCAGCACGCCGCCGCGGAGATCCCGGTGCGCCGCACCGGCCGACCGGAGGACGTCGCGCACACCATCTCGTTCCTGGCCAGCGAGGGCGCGTCCTTCGTCTCCGGCCAGGTCATCTACGTCTCCGGCGGCCCCAAGGACTGACCCGGACGCGGGAGCCCGGCACGGCCCCGTCAGGCGGGGTCGTGCCGGGTGCGCCAGAGCCAGAACAGGCCGAGCACCGGCAGCACCAGCGGGATGTAGCCGTAGCCGCTGCCGAAGCCCGACCAGACCGTCTCGTCCGGGAACAGCTCCCGGTCGGCCAGGCTGAGGATGCCGACGCCGACCACCCCGACCAGCTCCACCGAGCAGCAGGCCAGCGCGACCCGGCGGCCGGTGTGCCCGGCGCGGGCCAGCCCGACCGCCGCCACGATGTAGATCAGCGCGGCCAGCGCGGAGAGCAGGTACGCCACCGGCGCCTCGTCGAACTTCGTGGCGATCTGGAGCCCGGCCCGCGAGGTCGCCGCGATGGCGAAGAGGATGTAGACCGCGATCAGCAACCGGCCCGGTCCCCGGTTCGTCGCCCGCTGCTCAGCCACCGACGACCTCCCAGGTCTGCTGCAACCGGACCACCACCACCGGGGTGACCAGGCAGACCGCGCAGACGATCGCCGAGCCCCACCGGGTCGGCTCCATCCGGGCCAGCACCCAGGCCAGCGGCGGCAGGCAGACCAGCGTCACCAGGTAACCGAAGAACGCCCCCGGCTCGCCCGGCCGTTCGCCGCCGCCGAGCGCGACGAGCGCCACCACGGTGAGCGCCAGCAGGGCCACCTCCAGCACGGCCAGGCCGACGAACTGGAGCCGGTCCGGCGCCCGGTGGCGTACCGCCGCCACCAGGGCCCAGACCGCGATCAGCAGCGACAGCACGATCGAGGCCGTCGCGAGGATGCCGTCCACCGGCGAGCCGGTCGCCGCGGCGCTGGTCATCGACGCCGTCCCGGCGCAGTCCCATTCACCGGCACAGCCTACTAATCGTCGTAGTAGCCACGCTCGCCCGGCTCTCCCGCGGGGTCGCGGCGCGCCGGCCGGGCCGGACGACTAGCGTGGATCACGGCCACCGGCGTACGCCGTGGCGGGGGACGACAGCAGGGGGTCCGCGGTGCGGTTCGGCTTGTTCGGCACGGGTCACTGGGCGGCGGAGACGCACGCCGCGGCCATCGACGCGCACCCGCGGGCCGAGCTGGCCGGCGTCTGGGGGCGCGACCCGGCGAAGGCGGCCGCGCTGGCCACCCGGCACGGCGTACCGGTCTTCGAGGACGTGGACGAGCTGCTGGCCGCCTGCGACGCGATCGCCGTGGCGCTGCCGCCGGACGTGCAGGCCGAGATCGCCGTCCGGGCCGCCACCGCCGGGCGGCACCTGCTGCTGGACAAGCCGCTGGCGCTGAGCCTCGCCGAGGCCGACCGGGTGGTCGCGGCCGCGCAGGCGTCCGGGGTGGCCTCGGTGGTCTTCTTCACCCAGCGGTTCCACCCGAACGTCACCGGCTTCCTCGCCTCGACCGCGGCGGCCGGCGGCTGGCAGCACGCCCGGGCGACCATGTTCGCCTCGATCTTCCAGCCCGGGAACCCGTACGGGAACTCGCAGTGGCGGCGCGACCGGGGCGCGCTCTGGGACATCGGCCCGCACGCGCTGTCGCTGATCCTGCCGGTGCTCGGCCGGGTCACCCGGGTCGCCGCCATGGACGGCCCGAGCGGCCTGGTGCACCTGCTGCTCACCCACGACGGCGGCGCCACCAGCACGCTCTCGCTCACCCTCGACGCGCCGCCCGAGGCGGTCACCCGGGACTTCGTCTTCTTCGGCGAGAACGGCACCGAGACCGTCCCGCCCGGCGACGGCAGCGTGCTCCAGGCGTTCGGCACGGCCATCGACCAGTTGCTGGAGGAGGTCGAGGCGGGCACCCGCGACCACCGCTGCGACGTCCGGTTCGGCCGGGAGGTGGTGGCGGTGCTCGACGCCGCCGAGACCGCCCGCAGCCAGCGGCGCACCGTCGACCTCTGAGGAATTCCGTCGCGGGCCGGCCGGGGTGCCGCTAACCTCGCCGGCATGTGTACGCACGCCCTGATCGACGTGGCCGTCACGCCGGCCGCGCGGGGGCTCCTCCTGGTCGCCCGCCCGCGGGTCCGGCGTCCGGCCCTGGCCGGCCGGTACGCCCACCGCGCCTGACCTGACCGTCCGCACCGCCGGCCCGGACTGGCCGGCGGTGGCGGAGAACCTGCTCGCCGACACCGAGCGGCTCAGCCGCCTGGTCGACGACCTGCTGC
>NZ_MUYZ01000252.1:0-10182 GCF_003013775.1 Micromonospora sp. MH33 | reverse complement strand
CCACCGGCCGGCTCCTCGGCGGCAGGCGTGGCGATGCCCGCCGCGGCGGCGATGCCGGCGGCCGCGGCGTCGAGCCGTCGACGCATCGCGGTGACCGACTCCTGGGTCCGCTGGGCCTGGTCGAGCGCCTGGTTGCCGCGCTGGGCGGCGGCCACGATCTCGCCGCGCAGCTCCCGGCGGAGCTGCTCGAGTTCCGCGCGGAGCTCGTCGGCGCCGGCCGCGCCGCCGCCGTTCTCCGCGCGCAGGGCGATGGAGAGGCCGATCAGCACCACGGCCAGGATCGCCAGCACGGCGCCGAACCGGAGCGTGCCGTTGCCGTCGGCGACCAGCAGGATGAGCGCCGCCAGGGGCGCGAGCGCCACGCCGATCCAGAACAGGACGGTCAGCAGCGCGGGACTGCGGTTTTCGGCGGGGGCGACCGAGGCGGGCATGGCTGAGCAGACTACCGAGAGTTGCCCCGGTAGGGAACGGGCCGAAAGCATCGATGTAGAAGCCGGTGACCAGGGCTCCGCTTCGGCCACGGCGGCTCGCCCCCGCCGGCACCGACGGGCCGGGGGCGGCCCGCCGGTGCCGGCGGCGGTGGTCAGCTCGCGGCGAGCGCGGCGTCGGAGGAGAACACCAGGCCGACGCTGGCCGCGCCGGTCTTCAGGGCGTTCTTGGTCTGCGGGCCGCCCGCGTCGAGTGAGCTGAACGAGCCGGCCTTGAAGTCGTAGACCTCGACGAGGCCCGCCTGGCACTTCGGCCGCTGCGGGCACTCGGGCGGGCCGGCCAGCACGGTGGCCGTGCCGGAGCACTTGGCGGCCAGGTCGGAGAGGGTGGCGAGCTGGTACTTGTCGGCGAACGCCTTGGTGACCGCGAAGGCGTTCTGGTCCTGCGCCTGGGCGGGCTGGCCGAAGCTGATGCCGACCTTGTCGCCGGCCGCCTTCAGCGCGCTGACCGTCTTGTCCAGCTCGGGCGAGGAGACCGGCTGGGCGTCCTTGCCGTTGGCCTTGGTGTTGAGGAACTCGGCCATGGTCGCCGCGTACTCGGGAACGACCTGGACCTGCCCCTTCTCCAGGGCCGGCTCGTAGAGCTCACGGTTGCCGATCGTCTGCACCTTGACCTGGTAGCCGGCCGCGGTGAGCGCGATCTTGTAGAGCTCGGCGATGGTCTGGCTCTCGCTGAAGTTGCCGGCGCCGACCGTCACCTGGCCGCCCGGGCCCTTCTCGACGCCGTCGGTCACGCCGTTGGCGTCGGCGAACTCCTTCGCGGCGACCTGCGGGGTCTTCCGGTCGACGTCGACCGCCCGGTTCAGCTCGATCAGCTTCGGGGTGTCGAGCTTCGCAGAGACCTTGTCGAGCGCGGCCACGAGCTGCGGGGTGGCCGCCTTCGCGTTGACCGCGGGGATGACGTTGTCGGTGTTCTGGAGCTTCTTGTCGTCGGTGAGGACGACCAGCTTGTCGCCCGCGACCGGGGCGCAACCGGCCCCGGAGGCGCCCTTCTCGGGCGCGTCGGTGCCGGAGGAACCGGCGTCACCACAGCCGGCGAGGAGGCCGGCGGTCAGGACGCCGAGCGCCCCGACGGCCAGGCTGGTACGTGCGCGCATCAGTGCCCGCCTTCCGTGTCCCGGCGCGACCCGTCCGGGCCGGCCGCGTGTCCGACGGGCGATCCGATCGGCCGCCCGCGAGTTCCAGCCAATATCCTCCGGCTCGGACCGACAAACTCCGAGCGGGTTTCGTCACCCGATCGTCACCCGGTGGATTCAGCCGCCCGCCGTGGCGGCGGTCGCACGGCGGTTCGCCGCCCGCCGGGCCCGGCGCAGCGGGCGCGGCGTGACCACCCGCTCGACCAGCGCCAGCACCCCCTCGACGAGCAGCGCCAGCCCGGCCACCAGGACCCCGCCGGCGACGATCTGGCCGCCTCCGGCCGCGATGTCCAGCCCGAAACCGGCCCGGATGATCTGCCCGAGCCCGCCGCCGTTGACGAAGGAGGCCAGCGCGGCGGTGGCCACCACCTGGACGGCGGCGGTGCGGAACCCGGCCGCCAGGTAGGGGACCGCGAGCGGCAGCTCCACCCGGCGCAGCACCTGCGCGCCGGAGAGCCCCATCCCGCGCGCCGCGTCCCGGGCCTCCGGGTCGGCCTGCCGCACCCCGGTGTACGCGTTGGCCAGCAGCGGCGGCACCGCGAAGACCGCGAGCGCGACCACCACCGCGGGCCGGCCGAAGCCGAGGAAGGTCAACGGCAGGATGGTCAGCAGGGCCAGGGTCGGGACGGCGAGGGTGACGTTGGACACCAGCAGCACCAAACCGCCGCCCCGGCCGGTGTGCCCGAGCCAGAGCCCGACCGGCCAGGCCACCAGGCAGCCGAGCAGCACCGCCAGCGCGGACATGCTCAGGTGCTCGCCCAGCCGGTCCAGGATGCCGCCCGGGTTCGTCCAGTTGAGCGGGTCGTTCAGCCAGACGACCGCCTGCTGCACCGGGTTCATGAGCTCCGCCCGCGCAGCCAGGGGGTGAGCAACCGGCCCACGGCGGCCAGGATCAGGTCGAGCACCAGCGCCAGCAGCACGCAGAGCACGGTGCCGGTCATGATCTGGGCCTTGTAGAAGTTGTTCTGGAAGCCGGCGAAGATGAGCTGGCCGAGGCCGCCCCGGCCGACCACCACGCCGACCGTGACCAACGCCACCGTGGAGACCGTGGCCAGCCGTACGCCGGTGATGATGCCCGGCAGCGCCAGCGGCAGTTCGATCCGGAACAGCCGGCCCCAGCGGCCGTAGCCCATGCCCTCGGCGGCCTCCCGCACCTCGGGCGGCACCTGGTTGAGCCCGGCCAGCGCGTTGCGCACGATGACCAGCAGGGCGTACAGGGCCACCACGGTGAGCACGGTGATCGCGCCGATGCCCAGGTACGGCGCGAGGAAGGCGAACAGCGCCAGCGACGGGATGGTGTAGAGGACCCCGGTCAGCGCCACGATCGGGGCGGCCAGCGACCGGAACCAGTACGCGGCCACCGCGAGCGGCAGCGCCACCAGCGCCGCGATGAGCACGGCCCGGGCGGTCAGCCAGGTGTGCTCACGCAGCGCGGCCAGGATCGTGTCAGAGTTGTCCCGCACGTACTGCCAGGAGAACCACGGGTTACCGGGCGCGGCCCGGTAGCTCAGGTGGAGGGACACACGTGGACGTTACCCCGGGACCCGGCGCCGGACACGGCGCGGCGTCGATCAGCCTGGAGCGCATCCGCAAGCGCTACCCGGACGGCACGGAGGCGGTGCGGGAGCTGAGCCTGGAGGTGAAGGCCGGCGAGCTGGTGGTGCTGATCGGCCCCTCCGGCTGCGGCAAGTCCACCGTGCTGCGCATGATCAACCGGCTGATCGAGCCCACCGACGGGCGGATCCTGCTCGGCGACGACGACGTCACCCGGGTCGACCCGGTGACGCTGCGCCGGCGCATCGGGTACGTCATCCAGAACGTCGGCCTCTTCCCGCACCAGACCGTCGCCGCCAACGTGGCCACCGTGCCGGGGCTGCTCGGCTGGCCCCGGGAGCGGACCCGGGCCCGGGTGGACGAGCTGCTGGAGCTGGTCGGCCTCGACCCGGGGCAGTTCGGCCGCCGCTACCCGCACGAGCTCTCCGGCGGCCAGCGGCAGCGGGTCGGGGTGGCCCGCGCGCTCGCCGCCGACCCGGTGGTGCTGCTGATGGACGAGCCGTTCTCGGCCGTCGACCCGATCGTCCGGACCCGGCTCCAGGAGGAGTTCCTCCGGTTGCAGGCCGAGGTCCGCAAGACCATCGTGCTGGTCACCCACGACCTCGACGAGGCGGTCCGGCTGGGCGACCGGATCGCGGTGCTCTCCGAGGGCGGCCGGCTGGAGCAGTACGACACCCCGGCGGCACTGCTCGGGTCGCCCGCCTCGCCGTTCGTCCGCGAGTTCGTCGGCGCCGACCGGGGCATCCGCCGGCTGGCGGTCACCCCGGTGACCCGCGAGGTGCTCGACCCCCTCCCGGCCGACGGCGGGGCCGACCTGCCGGCCGTGCCGCTGGGCGGTTCGGCGTACGACGCGCTGGGTGGGCTGCTCACCGCGGGCGCCGAGCACGCGGTGGTCACCGAGGACGGCCGGCCGGTGGGGCTGCTCAGCCGGGCCCGGGTGCTGGGCCTCGGCGTGCTGGACTGAGCCGCCCGGGCCGACGATCCACCAGCGTCAGGCGCGGCCGCCGAGGCTGGCCAGGCCGACGATCCAGCCGGCGAAGAAGCCGTAGGTGACACCGGTGCTGGCGCCCTGGAAGGCGGCGAAGAGCGAGCCGTGCGGCCCGAGGAGGGTGGCCAGCAGGGCGGTGCAGCCGGCGGCCAGGGCGTACGCGCCCCAGCCGGAGAAGAACTGGCTGCCCGAGCTCTCCACCCGGGCCACCTGCGGGCCGGGCAGCAGGTAGAGCAGCGCGGCGGCCAGCACGACCAGCAGGATCGCCCGCAGGTTGGTGGCGAGCACGCCCTGCGACGGGTCGTCGGCGTGCAGCCGCCAGGCCGGCCAGGCGAGCAGCCGGAGGAACCAGCCGCCGGCCCCGGTCGGGTCGGTGTGGTCCTGCACCCAGCCCACGTACATCGGGCTGCCGCAGACGGCGACGAGCAGGAGCGCGGCGAGCGTGCCGGTGCCGGCGGCCGTGCCGTACGCGCCGACGGTGCGGGGGCGGTTGCTGAGGGCCATGGAGCGGTCAGTTCCCGGCCCACCGCGCCGGGCAAACCTGCGTACCC
Organism: Micromonospora sp. MH33; assembly: GCF_003013775.1. Lineage (NCBI taxonomy): Bacteria > Bacillati > Actinomycetota > Actinomycetes > Micromonosporales > Micromonosporaceae > Micromonospora > Micromonospora sp. MH33. The sequence goes on along the minus strand of NZ_MUYZ01000252.1, from coordinate 5,465 downwards.
GGGCGACCGCCGAGGGTCGGCGGGCGGGCATCGGGTCAGTGCTTCATCAGGTAGTCGATGAAGGCGGCCCGCAGCAGCGGCGCGGCCTCCTCGTAGCCGTGCCCGGTCAGCTCCCGCCAGAGGGCGTTGGCCTCGTCGATGATCGGGCCGACCGAGTTGGGGGCGCCGTCCAGGATCGCGGCCTCGTCCGCGTTGGGCAGGTGCCGCAGCACCGACCAGAAGAACTCGACGTCGCGGCGCTCCCGGGCCAGGTGGAACGCCTGCTCGCGCAGTTCCTCGGTGGAGAGCTTGTCCAGCTCGTCGAAGGTACGGCCGCCGGGGGCAGGAGTCTCCGTCATGCCGCGAGCCTAACCGGCGAGATCAGCTCGGGCCCGCCGGACGCGACGCCGGCGGCGGGCGGCCCGGGTCAGCGGTCCCCGGCGTCCCAGCGGCGCGGCTCGCTCTCCCAGCGCGGCGACTCCCACGAGTCGACGGTGTCGGTGTCCCGGACGGGCAGCACCGACGGCCAGGCGTCGGCCGGCTCGGGCGACGGGGTCAGCGCCCAGCCGGTGCTGATCGTGCCGTCGCCGCCCGGTCCGGTGGGACGGGCCGGCACCCCACCCGGCGGCGCCGGCCGCGGCCGGCCGAACGTTTCGACCAGCCGGGTGACCAGCAGCCCGGCCCCGAGGGCGGCCCCGCCCACCGCCCACCGGCTGATCGTCCAGTCCTGCGCCACGGCCCAGGCCAGGAAGACCTCCACCGCGCACACCGCCAGCAGGGTGCCGAAGATCCCGCCCCGCCGGCCGTACGCGCTGGTGCCGCCGAGCATCACCGCGCCGATCGCCATGACCGACCAGTCGAGCCCGCTGGCGGGCGCCACCGGACCGTCCCCGTTCGCGGCGATCAGCACCCCGCCGAGCACGGCCAGCACGGTCGAGGCGATCAGCGCCAGCGCGGTCACCGTGGCGGCCACGGCACCCCGCCGCCGGGCCGGATCGGCGACCGGCCGGAACCGCCCGACCAGCCGGCGGACCGGTTTGATCGCGCCGAAGAGCCCACCGAGGACGGCCACCGCGGCGAAGCCGACGAAGAGGTAGAGGGCGGTGCTCCGGGGGTCGTAGCCGCCCTGGACCACGACCGGGGTGGTCCGCCGCTCGAGGTACACGATCACGCCCGCCGCGCCGGCCAGGCTGGCCGCCCAGCCGGGCACGTGCAGCACCACGACGGCCAGGGCGAGCGCCAGCCCGCCGAGCGCCGCCACCACCAGCGCCGGGAGCAGCGCCTCGCGCACGCCGCGGTCGCCCTGCTCGGCGAAGTGCAGCGCGGCGGCCAGCGCGACCGGCCCGATCGCCAGGTTCACCGCGGCGGCCCGCAGGCTGAGCCCGGCGGCCAGGGTGAGCAGCCCGAGCCCGGCCACGTCGACCAGCAGCGTCTTCAACGCGCCGCCGCGCAACGCGTCCGCGTCCTCGCGCCAGAGCAGCCAGGTCACCGCGGCCAGCCCGACCAGCAGCAGGAACTCCCAGACCACGTGTACGGCGATCCGGTCCCGGCCGGGCTCGCCGTGGGAGGGGTCGTCGAAGACGTTCTCCAGCACCGCCGCGGGCACGCCGGACGACGTCTCCACCGGCGCGATCCGGCCCGTCTCGTCGTACCCCATGGCCCGCGCCTCCCACATGGCCGGCCGTGCGGTCCGACGCGCGGGCGGACCGGCGGCGGCCGTTGCTCTCCGGTCGCCAGGCACGGTACCTGCGGGGGGAGGTGCTGGGAACCCCCTGATCAGAGCCGGCCGCGCGGGGTCTCCCGGTCGCCGGGCTCCCGGTCCTCGTCGTCCTCCTGCTCGGGCACCCGGCAGGACCGCTCCAGCCAGAGCGCCGCTGCGACCAGGGCGAGCGAGGCGAGCAGCCCGCCCCCGCCGGCCGGCCGGTCGCCCACCGCGGCGTTGGTCCGCTCGACGAAGAGCCAGGCGGTCAGCCCGGCGTAGAAGCCGGCGAAGATGGCCCCGGCCAGGGCGGACGCCTTGGCCAGCACCACGAACCGGGCGACCAGCAGCGGGTTCACCGGATCCCGGCCGGGGCGGCGCTCGATCCGGCCGCGGGTGTTGACCGCCGCGTACGCCTCAAGCACGGCCAGGCCGGCCAGCGTGACCACCGGCAGCCAGGGCAGGTTGGGGGCCACCTCGTAGTAGAAGGTGCTGATCAGCAGCCAGGCGAGCGCGGCGGCGGCCAGGGCGGCCACCACCAGCGTGGAGATCCGGGTCGGACCCATCCGGAAACGGTGGGGGTCGCGCGGGGACTGCGCCTGGCTCATGCCGTCCGGCTCCACAGGGTCATGTGTCCGACTCTAACGCCAGATCGGGGCGCGGACCGAGTTCCCGCGCGTCGGAGGCGAGTGGCTCGGCGTTGAGCAGATCGGTGAGCCAGCCGTGGCCGGGCAGCCGGCCGTGCGGCTCGATGTCGATCCACGGCCGCAGCACGAAGGCGCGCAGGTGGGCCCGGGGGTGCGGCAGGGTCAGCTCGGGATCCGCGCTGAGCACCGGCTCCCCGGCCGCGTCCCAGACCGCGATCACGTCCACGTCGAGGGTCCGCGGCCCGTACCGCCGCTCCGGGTCGCGGGTGCGCCCGGCCGCCGCCTCGGCGGCCCGGGCCCGCGCCAGCCAGTCGCGCGGGGTCGCCACCGGGTCCCCGACCAGCACCGCCGCGTTGAGGTACGCGGGCTGCTCGGCGTCCCCCCACGGTGGAGTCTCGTAGACGCCGGAGACCACCAGCACGGTGTCGCCGAACGAGGCCACCGCGGCGCGCAGGTGGGCGAGGCGGTCGCCCAGGTTGCTGCCGATCGACAGCACGGCCCGGCTCATCGGGTACGCCGCATCGTCACGGCCACGTCACGGAAGGCGTGCGGGATCGGGGCCTCCGGCTTGTGCACGGTGACCGTCGCGGCGGCCACCAGCGGCTCGGCCAGGCAGACCGCGAGCAGCCGGTCGGCGAGCGTCTCGATCAGGTTGACCGGCTCGCCGGTGACCACCGCGACCAGCTTCTCGGCCAGCTCGCCGTAGTGCACGGTGTCGGTCACCTCGTCCGAGCGGGCGGCCGGGGCGAGGTCGAGTTCGAGCACCGCGTCGACCACGAACTCCTGGCCCTGGGCGCGTTCGAAGTCGTAGACGCCGTGCCGGCCGTGCGCGCGCAGGCCGGTCAGCTCGATCCGGTCGGTCAATGCTCCCCCTCGTCTTTGGTGGGCCGGGCCAGGCACGGGCGGCCGGTGGCCCGCCAGACGGCGAGCGCGTCGGCGGTGGCCCGGACGTCGTGCACGCGTACCCCCCAGGCGCCGGCCGCCACGGCGAGCACGCTGGTGGCCACGGTGGCCGCCTCCCGCTCGGCGGTGGGACGGGGGTTGCCGTCCGGGCCGGCGAGCAGCCGGCCCAGGTAGGACTTGCGGCTCGACCCGAACAGCAACGGGAAGCCGAGGTCGACCAGCTCGGGCAGGCGCGCGCTCAACTCCCAGTTGTGCGCGGCGGTCTTCGCGAAGCCCAGCCCCGGGTCGACGATGATCCGGTCGGCGGCCACCCCGGCGGCCAGCGCCTCGTCGACGCGCCGGCTCAGCTCGGCCCGCACGTCGGTCACCACGTCGGTGTAGCGGGCCAGGTCCCGCATCTCGCGCGAGTGACCCCGCCAGTGCATGAGCACCCAGGGGCAGCCGGCGTCCCGCACCACCCGGGCCATGTCCGGGTCGGCGAGGCCGCCGGAGACGTCGTTGACCACGTCCGCGCCGGCGGTGAGGACCGCCTCGGCCACCCGGGCCCGGCTGGTGTCGATGCTGACCGGGATGCCGGCGGCGCTCAGCTCGCGGATCACCGGCAGCACCCGGGCGATCTCGGTCTCCGCGTCGACTCGGTCGGCGCCCGGCCGGGTGGACTCGCCGCCCACGTCGACAAGGTCCGCGCCGGCCGCCCGCAGTCGCACTCCGTGTGCGACGGCGGCGTCGAGGTCGGCGTATCGGCCGCCGTCGGAGAAGGAGTCGGGCGTGACGTTGAGGACGCCCATCACCACCGGGGTCTCCGCCCGTACCAGATCGGTCACGGACCCGACAGTACCGGTCGCCAGCAGGGCTTCCGGCGGCCCGGGCGACCCCGGCGGACGGCACCCCTGAAGTGCGGATTGGAACAGGTGTACGATCGGTCGTCGGGTCCGTTCCGGGTCGACTCTTCGCGGGTTGTCGCAAAGGTGGCCGGGCCGTACGCTTTGGAATTGCCCAGCATCGAGATGGCGAAGCCTGGAGGGAGGGCCTAAGCGGGACGAATCCCCCCACAGCTCACCACCCTTCGTGGTGGGCGACGAACGCAGCGTCGTCGACGCTGTGTGGAACGAGCACCATCCCGCCAGGCTTTGCCCACGTGCACCACCGCGGCGCCGCCGGCCGCGACCTTGGGGAGGTTTTCCAGTGATCGCCATCGAGCTCATGGGGACGGCGTCCGCCGCCGTCGACCACGCGCTCCACACCCTGGCGTCGACTCCACTCGCCGAGCCGGCTCCCAAGGGCATCGACACCAACGGTGTCGTCTCCTTCTTCGCCAGCAAGATCGCCCCGATCCTGCTCGCGGTGCTCGGCGTGATCTTCATCGGCCGGGCCAGCCGGGGCGAGATCTCCAAGGTGCTGACCAGCTCCGCCATCGCGATCATCGGGCTGGCCTTCATCGCCGGCGCCGCCACACTCTTCTTCGTCGGCGACTACCTGATCAAGCTGATCTTCGAATAGGCGTTGGGCGACGATGCGGCTGCGCACCGACGACGACATCTACCGGGCTCGCCTCGTCTACCTGGGGCCGCCCGGCTACACCCTTCCCGTCCATCTGCCGTACGCCCAGTACGGCCTGTTCATGCTGCTCGTACCCCTCTACATGTTCATCCACTGGTTGTTCACGCTCCAGGTCGAGCTCTTCCCCGCCTGGGAGATCTCGCTCGCCATCGTGACGACCTCGTTCATCTTCCGGTACGTCGACCCGGACCGGCCGGCGCGCATGGTCATCCGGACCGCGCTGACGGACTGGCGACGCACCCGGGAGCCGGCCGCCGAACTGCGCGACCCGCGCCTCGTCGCGAGCCGGATCAGGATCCGGGAGGAACTGGCATGACCGGGCGTACGCAGACGGCGCAGACGAACGACGCGGGTGAGGCGGTCGCATGAGTCGCTCTTCCACGCCGGGTTCCCCGGCCGGACGTCCGGCCGGACCCTACGGTAACCGTGCGCGATCGTTCGACTACCCACCGGACGAGGAGTTGGACGAGGTCACCCTCGACCCGGCTCTGGTGACCAGTCCCCAGCACGGTCGCGTCGGGGTCTTCCAGCCGCCCCGCCCGCTGGCCCCGCGCGGCGAGCAGCGGGAGCCGGTGGCCGCCGACAGCGGCGACATCGACTCCCCCTTCCTCGACCTCTTCGGCGGCGCGCAGCCCCGCGTCCGCCGGCCGGCCGGCCCGCCCGCCGGCCCGCACCGG
>NZ_MUYZ01000251.1:0-10209 GCF_003013775.1 Micromonospora sp. MH33 | reverse complement strand
CGCTGCCCGGGGAGTTCGACCGGCAGGCGTTGCGCTCGGCCGTGCACCTGGCCGCCCAGCACCACATCGACCAGTACCTCACCACCGGCACACCGACGCCCGTCACCCTGCAAGGCGGACTGGTCCTGCCAGGGGCCGTTCAGGTGCCGGGGGCGGGTGGCGTGCCGGGCGGTGCTGCCGTGCCGGCGGTCGTCGGTACGCCGGGGACCGCTGGTGTGCCGGGTGGCGCGGGCGTGCCGGGGGCCGCCGGGGCGGCGGCGGTGCCGTCGGACGCCGTGCGTGCGGCGGTCGCGCGTCACGTGGACCGGAGCCTCGACGCGATCCTCGGCACCAACCCGCTATCCACCGCACCACTCACCATGCCGTCGGCCGTGCCGTCGGCTGCGGTGGCCGGTCCGGACGCCGCGCAGGTCAACGCCGTGGCGGACGTGGTCCGACAGGTGGTCACCGACCTGCCCGCCCGCTTCACGGCCGCGGTCATCCCCGATGCCACCGCACCGGAGGCCACCCCAGCCGGCACGGACACCCCGGCACACGGACGCACCGACGTGCCGACGGTGCCGGTGACCCCGGAGCAGCACACCGCAGCAGCGGCCAGCCTGGCGGAAACCCAGTTCACCGCCCTGGCCAGGAAGCACGGCGTCGAGCCGACCAGTCACGACACCCTCGCCGAATCCTTCCGACAGGACTGGGTCGACGGATACCACCAGGTACTCGCCCAGGCCACCGCCACCCCAGGCGCGGCGGGTACGCCCAGCGCGTCAGCCACGCCCAGCACGCCCGGCGCGCCGGCCACGTCCAGCACGCCCAGCACGCCCAGCACGCCCAGCGTGCCGGCCACGTCCAGCACGCCCGGCGCGCCGGGCACTCCGGGCACGCCGGATGCGGCCGGCGTCCGCAGCACGGTGCCGGGTGGCGTCGCCTCCCGCATCGACGGCACGCCGGACCACCACGACGCCAGCGACCAGACGTCGGCCACTGAACTCTCCGTCCCGAGCGACGGCATCTTCAGCCGCGACAGCAGCTTCAACGACACCATGACGGTCAGCGATCTCTCCTCGCAGGACGGTCGGGCCGACCGCGACGGGATCATGACGGTCAGCGATCTCTCCTCGTGGGACGGTCGGGCCGACCGCGACGGGATCATGACGGTCAGTGACCTCTCCTCGTGGGACGGTCGGGCCGACCGCGACGAGATCATGACGGTCAGCGATCTCTCCTCGCTGGACGAGCCGGTCGGTGGTGACCCGGGTGGACGCGGCGAGCCGGCCAGCGCGGCACCGGAGCCGGCGGTCGCGGCCACCGGGCAGCCCGTCGCGGCAATGGGGCAGCCCGTCGAGGCGGCCGAGTCCGCGCGGCGGGTCGCCGACTGGATCGAGCAGACCCCGGTGGGCCCCGACAACAGCCACGACCCGTGGTGGTGGTGCGTGCAGGCCACCCTCGACGCCTACACCACCGCGTACGGACGGCCGGGCAAGCGGGCGGTGTTCGACGACCGGATCCTCGGACCCGACGGCCGACCCGCACCCACCACGACCTGGCCGCAACTCCTGGACATCCTCGGCGCGACAGACGAGAGCGTCGCCCACCCCGGCGGAGTCCGATCGGAGGACGTGCTCGCCGCGCTGCGGGCGGCACCGGGCTCGATGGTCGTGGTCAGGGTCGCACCACCCAACGAGCCACAACACGTGTTCGCCCTGCACAGTCAGCCACAACCGTCCGGACCGCCGACGATCAAGGTGCGCGACGGCCTGGTGCCCGGTGCCGAGGACCGACCCGAACCGACCGACCCGGAACGCGATCCGTGGTTCGGGCACCTGTTCGCATCGAGTACCCGGCTCGCCGCGTTCGACAGCACCGGGCGACCCACCACGATCGCCGACCTCCTTCCCGACCGCACCACCGCACCCCCGCAGCCGAGCACCACGACCAGCATCGACCCCAGCGCCATCCTGCTCGCCTCCACCACCCCGCCACGCGGCCCGTCCCAGGCGATGCAGACGGACAGCGCCACCTCCGAGCCGTCCAGTTCCCCCTGGCAGCCGTCCGCCCCGGCGGAGATGGACGATGCGCCTGGCGCCGGCCCGGCGTCTGTCGAGCAGGTATTCCATAACCCGGATCTGAGCGGGCTGGATCTGAGCACACCACCGCCAAAGATCGAACCGGGCTGGGAGCCGGCGTGGGATGTCGAATCGGTCGAGTCGGACCTGTCGTCAGGAGGGGAATCGCCGGCGTCCGACATGGACGGGGAAACGCCGAGGGGCGCCGAGCTGGTCGACCTCGCCGGCCCGGCGTTTGTCGAGCAGGGATTCCATGAAGCGGACCCGGATCTGAGCGGGCTGAATCTGAACACACCAGCGGCGGAGATCCCCTCGGACTGGGAGCCGGCGTGGGATGTCGAATCGGTCGAGTCGGACCTGTCGTCAGGAGGGGAATCGCCGGCGTCCGACATGGACGGGGAAACGCCGAGGGGCGCCGAGCTGGTCGACCTCTCGGATCCGCTGGCATCGGAGTTCGGCACCGATTGGCTGGCGGATGTCGACCTGAACAACCCCTGGGAGCCGCTGGACGGTCCGTCTGGCGTCGATTGGCCGGCGGAGTCCGGCCAGGCCGACTACTGGGAGCCGCTGGCGTTGGTCGATTCGCCGGCACCGGTGCCCGACGTCGATCGGCTGGCCGAACCCGAACAGGTCGAGTCGGACGTGCCGGCAGGGGTCGATTCACCGACGTCCGAGGACGGGGAGCCGCCGGCGGGTACCGGCCCGGTCGACTCCGGGAGTCCGTGGGCGGAGATTCCTATGCCGGCATCGGTGGCTGGCACCCCTTGGCTGGCGGATGCCGACCCGCGCCGAGCCGTGCATCTGCTGGCAGTGTGGGACCAGCAGGATTTGGCGCGTGATGTCGGGACCCTGCCGGAGAACCCCGCACCAATCGGGCCGGACCCGGGGTCGAGTGAGGCATCGGCGGTCGGTGGGGCCGGGGGTGTCCCGCAGGACTGGAAGCGGACCGTGGCTTCGGCGATCGCGCAGTTGTCGGCCGTGGGAACCCGTGGTGAGGCGGGTGGAGTCCGCGATGTCGCGGCGGAGTTCGCGCAGTGGACGCGCGACGTGCTCGAGGTCGATCTCTCGGCTGACCGTCCGAAGCCGGACGACTTCTACCGCGCGGTGTTGGGTCGCTTCGAGGAAGAGTTGAAGAAGGCGGGGGTCGATCGCAGCGTTTCTGGGCTGCGCGCGTGGGTGGCCCGCGAGTTGGCCGCTGATCTTCGCCGGGGTGGCGAGTCGGAGTTCAGCGGGTTGCTTCCGTATCCGGAGGTCATGTCCGAGCGGCGACGGGAGGATCTGCACCGGCAATGGCTCAACAAGATCGCGCTCCACCAGAGCGGCGATTTCGACGTTGCGCATGTGGTTCCGCACGTCATCGCTTCGCGGTTGTCCCTGTCGATGCGGATCCACCATTTGTTCGGTGCTCCGCATGACATCGGCCCGGAGCCCCGTGCTGGCATCCGGTATCCGGTGGTGTTCCACAAGGGCGTTTACTACCTCGGCCAGCTACCTGACCCGGCAGATGTCGAACGCGCTCGCCGCATCGCTGTGGGTTTCGCTCGGACAGAGGTATCCGAAGACGAGCAGCGGCGACTCGATCGACTGTTCAACGATGCAGGTGATCTGCTGCGGGCGAAGATCGCGGAGGCGGAGAACAACCCCCACCCGACCAACTCCGACCGGTGGCCCGTCCTGCGGGAGACCTTTCACCGCCAACTTGCGGTCATCCGTCAACATCCCGACTCTCCTCACAACAAAAAGGCCCAGGAACTGGCTGGCCACGTCCATCACCTTCAGGGACTCCTCACTGCCGGCAGATGGGAGTCCGGGAGCCGGCAGAACCTGGAAAACCAGTTCACCATCCACCTGCCCGTCTCCTTCGACGCAAGCAGCAGGGGGTACCGGTATTTGCACATATGGTTGGCCAACAGGCAGTCGACCTCCGTTGAGGTCGATCGGATGGCTGTCCCGGGCGATTGGATCGCTGTCCATTTCGGCAAGGTCGGCGGAGTGGGCACCGGCTTTGTTGAAGTCTCGTACACCTCGGCTGACGGCACCGAAGTCCACTCTCGCCGAGAAATCGGCCGCAGTCTGAACGACTCCGAGCTCGCCAGGCTGAGGAGCAGGGCGGTCGGCAAGGTGTGGGACGTTGACCGTCCGCCACTGGTGCGCGATTTCTACACGACGACGCCCGTGCAACCCAACGGGGAATTGAGCGTGAGGCTCGGCCAAGCTGATGGCGGCCCGGTTGTCCTGAGGCCGAGGATCTCCCAGGTCCCGGTGGTCGGCGGACTCCCGCCAGTTCTCACCAGGGAGCTGAAGGAGACCCGGCTTCTGCTCGGGTATGCCCGGGACGGCGGCCGACCCACCGCCATCCTGGAAGCACCGGCCGGGAAGAACGTCAAAGGTCAGCCCCTGTACCTGGAAGTGTCCAGACCTGCCGCCACTCGATCCGACGTCGAGCGGCTGCGCAAGAAAGCACTGTGGGAACCGAATAATCGGTGGGCTCTTTCCGAGCAGATGTCCTTCGATGTCGTGTTGCAGCAGGGGGCGGATCCCTCTGGGGCATTGTCGATTCGTGCCGCGTCGGGTCCATTGTCCATCGAGGTCAGCGTTAGTGGTCGGGGCAGGACCTTGGACGGGGCTGTGGTGGATCTCTCCCCGGGGACGTCGGTCACCGTGTCCGTGGGGAAGTGGCCGGGGCAGGGGGAGGACGAAACGGGTGTCGCCGGCACCATTCCTGTCGTGGTAGGCGCGCCATTGGTCGACGGGTCCGGACACGTCTACCGGCTCTTCGACACCGGTGTGGACAACGAGCGCTTTGACGACCTGACAAGCGAGATCAGCGCGGCCCCGCCGGAAGTGCGGGAGGTTCCGAGGCGGACCCAGGTGCCGGCGGTAGGTAGGTCCGGCGGTGTTCCGCGGGGCTGGAAGCGGACCGTGGCTTCGGCGATCGAGCAGTTGTCGGCCGTGGGAACCCGTGGTGAGGCGGGTGGAGTCCGCGATGTCGCGGCGGAGTTCGCGCAGTGGACGCGCGACGTGCTCGGGGTCGATGTTGCGAACCGCCAGCCGAAGCCGAACGACTTCTACGACGCGGTGTTGGGTCGCTTCGAGGATGACTTGACGAAGGCGGGGGTCGAGCGCAGCGCTTCTGGGCTGCGCGCGTGGGTGGCCCGCGAGTTGGCCGCTGACCTTCGTCGGGGTGGCGAGTCGGAGTTCAGGGAGTTTCTTCCGTATCCGGAGGTCATGTCCGAGCAGCGACGGGAGGACCTGCACCGGCAATGGCTCAACAAGATCGCGAACCACAAGTCCGGCCATGACGACGTTGCGCATGTGGGTCCGCGCGTCATCGCTTCGCGGTTGTCCCTGCCGATGCGGATCCACTACCCGTTCGGTGCTCCGCAGGACATCGGCCCGAAGCCCGGTCGTGGTGACATCCCGCATCCGGTCGTGTTCCACAAGGGCGCTTACTACCTCGGCCAGCTACCTGACCCGGCAGATGTCGAACGCGCTCACCACATCGCTGAGGGTTTCCCTCGGACAGAGGTATCCGAAGACGAGCAGCGGCGACTGGATCGACTGTTCATCAAGGCACGCAAGCTGCTGTGGGCGAAGATCGCGGAGGAGGAGGACAACCCCCATCCGACCAACTCCAAGCACTGGCCCGTCCTGCGGGAAACGCTTCAGCGTGAGCTCGCGGTCATCCGTCGTGAACACCCCGACTATCCGCACAACAGGAAAGCCCAGGAACTCGAACTTCTCGCATACCGCCAATACATCGACGACCTCCGTGCGGATCCTCGATGGAAGGAAGAAACGACGGACTTCAGTCGCCAATTCACGCTCGACATCGCTGCCAGGCGACCAAGGGATGGTAAGGCCCTGGAGCTGAGCGTGCTGCTGGACGGCAGAACCGTATCTCTGGCTATCGGCCGAGTGGCCATGCGGGGCGACCGGCTTCCTGTTCATTTCGGGAAAAGAGGCGAAGAAGGCATCGCTTTTGCGGAATTCCGGTATACCGACGCGACCGACGGCACCGACGGCACCGACAGGATCCTCTACCAAGAACTCGGACGCAGATTCAGCGGCGATGAACTGCGCGAGTTGAGGGTGAAGGCAGCCGGCCGCGTGTGGGACCTTCACCACCGGCCGCTGTCGAACGACCACTATCAGGTGACAGTGCCTCTATTGGGAGGCGGGTTTTTTGGCGGTAGCTACGGTGACCCGGCGGCCCCGTGGAACGACAGGCGAATCACGGTCCCACACGTCCCGGTGGTCGGCGGGCTTCCGCCTGTCCTCTACGCCGAGCTGAACGGCCGTCTCATCCTCTCGTACGCCGAGGACGGTCGACCCACTGCGATCGTGGTAGCGCCGGCCGAGAAGAACGTCACAGGACTGCCCCTCTACCTGGAATTGGGCAAGCCCGCCCTCGTCGTCGACGACATCAAGCGCCTGCGCAAGGACGCGCTGTGGGAACCGGAGGATCGGTGGGCTCTCTCCGAGCGGATGTCTTTCGAAGTCCTATTGGAGCAGGGGAAATGGACGTCCGGTCCGCTGCCCATCGCGGTCGGCGGTCCTGACTCGGCCAGGACGTTGGCCGGGGCGGAGGTGGATCTCTCTCCGGGGACATCGGTCACCCTGTCGGTGGGGCAGTGGCAGGGGCGGGTCGGGGCGGATGTCGCCGGCACCATTCCTGTCGTGGTCCGTGCGCCGTTGGTCGACGGGTCCGGACACGTCTACCAGCTCCTTGACACGGGTGTGGACAACGAGCGCTTCGACGACCTGAGACGCGACATCACCGAGGCGCTGACAAAGCCGGGGTCGGTTGCGGCGATGCTGGGGGAGAGGTCCGACGATGCGGCGCGGGGCTTGGCGGAGGCGAACCTTGTAACGTTGGGCTCGCTGCCGGCGATGGTTGGCACGGCGGTCGAGCAGTTGTCAGCCGTGGGCAACCTCGACGAGCAGAACTTCGTGCGGTGGACGGGCGAGGCGTTCGGACTCGATCTCACGCGAGCGAGACCGGGCAACTTCTACGACTCGGTTTTCCGCACCTTCGGTGAGCAGCTTGCGGACTTGGGGATCAACCGTCAGGGACTGCACAGATGGACGGCCAGCAGCCTGGCCGCCGATCTCCGTCTGGGTGACGCGTCGGAGTTTCGGCGTTTGCTTCCGTATCCGGAGGGCGTGTCCGAGCAGCGACGAGAGGACCTGCACCGGCAGTGGGTCGGCAAGATCGCGAACGGCGGCAGCGATCACGACGTCGCGCATGTGGCTGTCCATGTCCTGGCCCGGTTGTTATCCCAGTCGGTGCGCATCTACCAACCGTTCGACGCCCCGTACGACATTGACTCGGGGCCCGATTCCACCAAGCTGCCAGTTGTCTTCTACGACGGCGCCTACTACCTCGTCCGGCCTGCTGATCCAGACGATGCTGACCTCGCCGCCAGAATCGCCATAGGTCCCGAGCGGACGCCAATACCGGAAGGTGAGAAGCGGCGACTGGATGGACTGTTCGACCAGGCGCTCGGTGTGCTGCTGACGCGAATCGACGCGGCGGAAGAGAAACTCCGAACGACCGGCAGGCACTGGCCCGTCCAGCGGGAAGGACTAGAGCGTAAGCTCGCGGTCATCCGCCAAGGGGTCGGCGGGGTAGATCTCGCCGAGCGGCAACGCCCCGAATCGCCCCGGCAGCAGGCCGACACCCTGACGGAATACCGCCGGTACCTGAACAGCATTATCCGGGTCAGCGCGACCGGCCTCTGGACAGGAGAGGACCCAAGGCCTCAGGGAGGTCGGGTCACCCTCCACATCCACGCCTCCAGCCAAGGTGAATCGCAGGTAGCGGCGGTTGTCCAAGTGGGTGCCAAGAGGCTGCGTATCCGCCATCTGAATACTGTCGCCATGCCGGGCGACCGGATCGCCCTCGATCTCGGGGTGAACGGTGAAGAGATCTTCGCTGTTGCCAGAATTCCCTACCGGGCACCCGACGGAACCGAGGCATTTATCTACCGGGACTTTCCTACGGACTTTACTGCGGAAGACCTGAATGCTCTGAATGAGCGGGCAGTGGAGGCCCGGTGGCGGAATGTGGACTCGGCCCTCAGGCAGTTGACAATGAGGAGAACCCGTAAAGGGTCGGCATTCAAGCGTTGGGCGTATGAGGTTTTCCGCCTCGGTCGCGCGGATAGCGGCGCGGAGCCGCTCGACGCCTTCTACGGGACGGTGTTGAAGGCCCATGGGGAGCGGTTGGCGCAGTCGGGCGTCACTACCGTGGCTGAGTTGGGCGTGCTGGTGGCCCGTCAACTGGGCGTCGACCTCCGCCGGGGTGAGCAGTCGATGTTCAGGGCACTTCTCCCCTATCCGGAGGACATGTCCGAGCAGCGGCGGGAGACGCTGCACCAGCACTTGCTCAACAAGCTCGTACACCGCCGGCCGGGCTATCCCGACGTCGTGCACGTGGTTCCCCACGTCGTGGCCTGGGGTTTGGGTCTGCCGATGGTGATCCACCATCCGTACGGTGCCCCGTACGTCATCGGTCCACCGACCGTAGGCGGTGAGGTCCCGCAGCCAGTCGTCTGGTTCGACGGCGCCTACTATCTCGCCCAGCCTCGTGACCCACACGATGCCCGCATCGTCGAGGGTTTCCCGTCACCGGCAGACCTCACCGAACTGCGCCGACTGGACGTGGTGTTCGACGAGGCGCTCGAGGTGCTGAGAACCGAGGTCGACACGGCGGAACAGAACACGGCGATCGGCCATTTGCCGCTCCTGCGGGACACCTTCCACCGGAACGTCGCGGCTATCAGCCAACGTCCCAGCTCCCCCCGGGGGCTGGCCGACGTACTCGAAGAACACCTCCGATACCGCGAGGCCCTCCGCGAGGAGAGCACCTGGGAGGACGAGAACCGTTGGAACCTGCAAGACCCGTTCACCGTCCCTGTCCTCGTCGAGGACATCGGGGGTCGTCCAACTCTTCGGCTCCGGCTTGACGGGTACGACACGATCCTGGGGTATGCCGATCGAGTCGCCGTTCCGGGCGACAGGGTCGCTGTCGATTTCGGCAGGGTTGACGGCGAGGGTGTCGGTATCGCCAGGATCCCGTACACCGCGCCCGACGGCACCGAGAGGTTCGCCTACAAGGAGATCGCCCGCAGGTTCACCGACAGCGAGCTGGCCGAACTGTGGAGCACGGCAGCCGGCCCGGTGTGGGAGACCGTCGACCGGTGGACGTTCGGCAATTTTTACCACATCACGGCGCCGGTGAGCGAAAGCGGAACATTTGACATCACCTTCGGCGGCCAGCGAGTCACGCTCCCACCGGTCGAGATGGCCGACGGGCTTCCGCCGGTCATCGCCGCCGAACTGAGGGAGGGCCGTTTCCGGCTCGGGTACGGCATGGAGGGTCAACCCCTGGCGGTCCTGGAAGCACCGGTCGGAAGGAACGGCATCGGAGCGCCCCTGTACCTGGAGCTGTCCTCGCCGGCCCCCACCGCCTACGACATCGAGCGGCTGCGCTCGATGGCGTTGTGGGAGTCAGTCGAGCCGGCGGCGCTTCTCGACGAGGTGTCCATCGATCTCGTCATGCAGGAGGACAGGCGCACGCCATATCCGCTGCCGCTCACGCTCGGCGATGACGACTCGGGCAGGACGCTGGACGGGCAGGACGTGGATCTCTCTGCTGGGACGGAGGTCGCCCTGCGGGTCGGTCGATTCCTCCGGATGGAGGAGTCGAACGTCGTCACGAGCGTCTTCGCCGCCGTCAAGGCGCCGTTGGCCGACCAGTCCGGATACGCCTACCGGCTCGTCGACACGAACCTGTCGAACGAGTGGTTCGACGAGTTCAGGACGCAGTGGGAGACGACCGACAGCGGCAAACGCCGAGCCGTGCCGGAATGGCCGGCGGGCCCACTCGAGAAGCGTCCGCGCATCGGGGATGAGTCGTCGTTGCCTGGGGGGCCGGCGGCGTTCGAGTGGGCTGGTGCGGCTTCGGCCGATGGCGGGGTTGGGTCGTCGTCGGGGTGGGCGGCTGGGGTGGAGCCGTCGGTGGTGTGGGTTGATGGTGGTTGGCGTGTGTCGTATCGCAGTGCGGGGGGTTTGCCTTCGTGGGGCGAGATGACGCGGGTGGAGTCGGATCGGTTCACGTGGCGGGGTCGGGCGCCGCTGGAGT
>NZ_MUYZ01000250.1:0-10269 GCF_003013775.1 Micromonospora sp. MH33 | reverse complement strand
CGGCCCGTCGCCCGTCCCGGCCGCCCGGGCCGGACTGGGCGGCCGGCCGAGCCCGAGCGCCCGGCCGTGTGCGGTCTTCCCGGCGGACAACGTCTGGCACGCCGACGTCTCCCGGCTGCCCGTGCACCCGCGCTCCGCGGCGATGATCGGCGCGATCGGCGGCGGCGCCGCGGTGCACGCCGACTTCGGCTCCGGCCGGTGGGAGGGCGCACCGATCGGCATCCCGGTCACCGTCGTACCCGCCGGCCAGCGGCGGGTCCCGGTGACCTTCGGGTACGCCGACGAGAGCGACGCGGGGCCGTACCCGGTCCCGCCGGACGCGGCGGTCGAGGGCGGACCGGACGGCACCGGCGACCGGCACGTGATCGTCTGGGACCGGGCGGCCTGCCGGGCGTACGAGCTGTTCGACGCGCACCGGTCCGGCGCCGGCTGGCGGGCCGGCTCGGGAGCGGTCTTCGACCTGCGGTCGAACCGGCTGCGCCGGGCGGGCTGGACCTCCGCCGACGCGGCCGGACTGTCCATCCTGGCGGGGCTGGTCCGCTACGACGAGGTGGCCGCCGGCCGGATCGACCACGCGATCCGGGTGACCGTGCCGCGCACCCGCACCGGCTGGACCTGGCCGGCCACCCACTCGGCCTCGTCGGCCACCGACCCGGCGCTGCCGCAGCTCGGCCAGCGGCTGCGACTCAAGCGCTCGGTGGACCTGTCCGGGCTGCCCCGGCAGGCCCGGATCGTCGCCGAGGCGATGCAGCGGTACGGGTTGATCGTCGCCGACCACGGCTCGGCCTGGTTCCTCTCCGGCGCCCCCGACCCGCGCTGGGACAACGACGCCCTGCACGCTCTCGGCGGCCTGCGCGGCAGCGATTTCGAGGTGGTGGACGCCGCGGGGCTGATGGTGAGCGCGGGCTCCGGCGCCGCCGGCTGATATCCGTCGACCGCCCCTGGCCGGTGGGTCACACTGTGCGGGTGGATCATCGTGACCTGGTCCGGGTGAGCAAGCGGATGTCGCTGGCCCTGCGCCACCGCCCCGACCGGTTCCACCTGACGCTCGACCGGGCCGGCTGGGTGCCGGTCGCCGACCTGCTCGCCGCGCTGCGGATCAGCCGCGCCGACCTGGACGCCGTGGTGGCCGGCAACGACAAGCAGCGCTTCGCCCTGGAACGCGGACCCGACGGGATCGACCGGATCCGGGCCAGTCAGGGCCACTCCGTCCCCGTCGACCTCGGCCTGACACCGGCCGTCCCGCCCGACCGCCTCTTTCACGGCACCAGCGAGACGGTGCTCCCCGCGATCCGGACCGAGGGCCTCCACCGGGGCCGCCGCCACCACGTGCACCTCTCCCCGGACGTGGAGACCGCCCGCCGCGTCGGCGCCCGCCGCACCGGCCCGGTGGTGATCCTCACGATCGACGCCGCCACCATGTCCGCCGACGGCCACGTCTTCTACCGCAGCGCCAACGGCGTCTGGCTCACGGACACCGTCCCACCCGCCTACCTCACCGTCCCGCCGGGTTGATCATGAAGCGATGACCACCGACAACGGCGTGTCCGGACAACAACCTCATGATCAACGCACCGAGGGGCGACGCACCGAGGGGCCGGGTCAGAGGGCCGTGACCGGGTGGTGGACTACCGCGTCGAAGAGGTAGGCGAGGGTGTTGGGGGTGGCGCGGGCGGGTTGGGTGGCGCCCGTGGTGTCGGTGGCGCGGGCGCAAAGGGTGAAGCGGCCGGGGGCCGGGGGGCGCCAGCGCGCCGTCCAGCGCTGCCAGGGGCCGCCCCGGTCGGCGGCGACCAGGTCGGCGGGGCGCCAGCCGTCGCCGGTGTCCACCTCGACCCGGTCGATCGGGCCGTTGCCCGACCAGGACCGGCCCCGCAGCAGCAGTTCCGCGCCGGCCGGCACCCGGGCGTCCCAGGCCAGCTCGAACGCGCTCTTCACCGGCTGCGCGCCCAGCACCGTGCCCTCGGCCGGGTGCCCCGGGCCGAACATCCGGTAGAACCGGGTGTTCCACGGGGAGAACAGGGGAGTGGTGGAGACCTCGACGGGGCCCACCCACTTGATCGAGGAGATGCCGATCCAGCCGGGCACCACCACCCGGACCGGGAATCCGTGGTCGGCGGGGAGCGGCTCGCCGTTCATCTCGTACGCCAGCAGCACGTCGTCGAGGGCCTTGGCGATCGGCAGCGGACGGCGTACCCGGCCCAGGTTGACCCCGCCGGTCACGTAGTCCGGGTCCAGCCCCTCGGGCATCACGTCGACCGCGTCGTCCCGCAGCCCGGCGAGGCGCAGCACGGTGCCCAGCCGGACGCCCCGCCAGCGGGCCACGCCGACCCCGCCCAGCCCCCAGGCCACCCCCGGCGCCGGGTCGTCCTGCTGCTCGGCGAAGTAGCGCCGGGCGTTGCCGGCGCACTCGAGCAGCGCGGCGCTTTCCTCGGCGGGTAGCCGGCGCAGCTCGTCGAGGCTGAACTCGACCGGCGCGTCCCGGGTGGGAGCGCCCCGCAGCCCGGTGCCGAACAGGCGCAGCCGCCAGGTGTCCGCGTCCAGCCGGGGCGTCACGGTGTGGTTGCGGACGAAGAACCGGTCGTTCGGCACCACGTACCCCTGCCCGGCCAGCGCCGTCCAGTGCATCTCGGCGTTGGTGTCCAACGGGCGCAGCAGCTCCGGCGGCAGCGGCTTGGCGATCGGCGTACCCGGGTCGACGCCGACCGGCGCCGGGGCGACCGCGACCGGCTCGCGTTCGTCCGCCGCGGCGGTCAGCGCGGCCATGGCCGCTCCCAGCTCCAGCAGCCGGTCGCGGTCGACGCCCGCGCCGTGGGCCTCCCCGGCGAGCCACTGCCGGCTCCGGCGGGTGTCGTGGTCGGCTTCGGCGTGGGACACGGGTGACCTCCGGAGGTTCGGCGACGCTGCCTTTCCTATTCAATCAATAGGAGTTTTCGCGGCGTCGCCCGAGGTCCGGGTCAGGTCACCGGGTCAGTCGGCGGGCTGGCCCGGTGAGGAAGTCGGCCAGCACCCGGGTGTGCGTGGAGAACGCCAGCTCGACCGGCTCGGTGAGGACCAGCCACTCGGTGGCCTCCTCGGTCGGCGCCGACGGGGGCAGGTCACCGACCGGTCGCTCGGGCAGCACGCCGAAGACCATCATGGTGCCGCCGGCCGGTGCCCCGTGCACCGCGAACAGCCGCGCCTCGTCGGCCTCGGCCAGCAGGCCGGTCTCCTCCCGCAGTTCGCGCACCAGCGCCTCGGACCATTCCTCGCCGTACTCGATGAAGCCGCCCGGGAGGGCGAGCTGGCCGCGGGCCGGCTCGATGTCCCGGCGGACCACCACCACGCCGAGGCCGTCCGGGGTGCGGACCGGCAGCACGGCCACCGCGACGGGCAGCGGGTTGCGCCACACCGTCTCCCCGCAGGCCAGGCAGACGCGCGGCCACCCGGCCTCCGCCGGATAGGCCGCGCCGCAGAACGAGCAGTGCGTGTACGGTGCGGCGGTCACGCCGCTGCACGTTACCCGCCCGACCGGTGCGGTGCCCCCTCACCCGTCCGGCGGGGTGTCTCCGGGTGCAACAGCCGTTCCGCGATCCGGCGGACGTCCGCCATGGTCATCCCGGTGCGCTGCGCCACCGCGAGCGGGTGGTCGGTCGGCTCCACCTCCACCAGCGGCTTCCGGCCGACCGGCTGGGTGTGTACGTGCGTCTTGAGCTCCAGGGTGCTCCGGCCGTAGACGGGGAGCTCGGTCGACAGCCAGCCGAAGTAGGGCGGCTCCGACTCCCGGCCCGGCCGATCCCACAGCTCGACGGTGCGGCCGAAGTTCGCCGCGCTGAGCGACACCCAGACGCCCCAGGAGAAGGCCCCGTCCGCGTCACGCAGCGGGATGTCGATGCTGCCCTGGACGAAGAAATGCTCGCCCTGGATGACGCAGAGGTCCGCGGTCAGCTCGCTGCCGTCCGCCGCCGCCACCTCGTCCGACCAGTAGACCGGCGCGTGGGTGCGGTAGGACAGGGGCGGGTCCTCGTGGCGCGCCCCGCAGGTGCCGCAGGTGTAACCGGGGGAATCGTGCATCCGCGTGGCCCTAGTCGAGGGCGCCGGCGGCGCCGGTGCGGAGGGCGGCGCGGGCGTCCATCAGGGCGAAGCCGAGCAGGTTCGCGCCCCGCCACCGCGCCGGGTCCGCGGCGCGCGGGTCGTCTGCTGCCAGCCCGATGCCCCAGATCCGGTCCACCGGGCTCGCCTCGACCAGCACCCGCTCGCCGGTGCCGAGCAGGAACCGGCCCAGCTCCTCGTGCTGGCCGAACTTGGCCACGCTGCCGGTCACCACGATGTCGTAGCGGCGGGCCACCCAGGTCGCCTCGTCGAAGCCACGGACCTGCCGGCCGAGGGCCTTGGCCCGGTGCGGGTGCGCGGCATCGAGGACCCGTTCGGCGATCCCGTCGTCGCCGAAGAGGGTGGCCTTGTGCCACATCATCCAGTGCTCGGCGGTGGCGTACGTCCGGCCGTCCACCGTGAACGGCGCGGGCCACCACTGGCTCAGGCAGCCGGGGCCGACGCTGCCGTCCCGCTGCGGGCGGTGCCCCCAGAAGCGCAGGTACCTGATCGGCGCTCCGGCATGGACGGCAGCGATCAACTCGGCGACGGATCGGATCGGCATGATCGACAGTCTGCCCGAGGGCACCGACAGCCCGCCTCGCGACCATGCCCGTGCCGCCTGGCACGGGCACGGTCGGCGAGGGAGTCAGGGGGTCGGCGCGCCGGTGTAGAAGGCGGTGACCCGCTCGCCGGCGGCGCGGGCCTCGTCGGCGGGCGTACCGGCGGCGATGCTCGCCTCGGTCCAGCGGGCGCTGGCCTCCGCCATGAAGCGGCGGCCCTCCTCGGAGGCCACCCAGGTGGCGGCCTGGTCCGGGGTGATCCCGGCGCCGTCGGCCGCGAGGTGGGAGGCCAGCCCGAGCAGCGCCCCGTCCCAGCCGACACCGACGGCCCCCGGCCCGTACTCGGCCCACCGCGCGTCGTCGACGTGCGCGACGTGCTCCAGCTCGAACCGGGTACGTCCGGCGCCGGCCTCGGTGAGCCGCACCTCGATCCAGCTCACCTCCCCGCCGAACTCCCAGGTCGCGGCGAAGCTGTGCGGCGGGTCGCAGCGCTCGACCGTGCCCCCGGCGTTGCCCTCCAGCTGGTAGCGCCCGCCGAGCTTCAGCTCGCCGGAGACCGGCAGGAACCAGCGGGGGATCCGCTCGGCGCTGGTGCAGGCGTCCCAGACGTCCTCCACCGGCGCGTCGTACGTCTGGCTGATGGTCATCACCCGCGCCTCGCCGGCGGGGAGCGTGCGGGTGCCCAACCGGCGCTCGACGGCGCTGATCTGCCCGGTCACGTCGATCATGGTGTGTTCCTCTCCTCGGAGTTGCCCTCGCGCAGCCGCCGCTCCCGCCGGCCCCGGGCCAGTTCGGTGGCGAGCGCCGCCAGCGGCGGCGTCCAGAACCGGCGGAAGCCCGCCAGCCATTCGTCCAGCTCGCGCAGCGGGCCCGGGTTCACCGCGTAGAGGCGACGGGTGCCCTGGGCACGCACGGTCGTGAAGCCGTGTTCCCGCAGCACCTTGAGGTGCTGCGACACGGCCGGCTGACTGATGCCGAACTCCCGCTGGACGGTCGCGCCGACCGTGCCGGCCGGCTGCTCACCCTCGGCGAGCAGCTCCAGGATCCGGCGACGGACCGGGTCCCCGAGGACGTCGAAGGCGTGCACGACCTCTTTGTATCAGACTCAGCTTATATAAGCGAGTGCTGAAACGCCGAGATCTTGGGCGGTTTCCGTTCGAGAACGGAAACCGCCCAAGATCCGCAGGGTGGTTGCCTCCGGTCAGGCCCCGAGCCGGGCGGCGACGGTGCTGCGCAACTCCGGGAGCCGGTCGTGCAGCAGGCCGGGGCACTGGGTGTTGTTGAAGTCCTTGTGCCCGTAGATCTCGGTCGGCGGGATGCCGTACTGCTGGCAGGTGAAGGCGCAGAACAACACCAGGCTGTCCCAGAGCGCCTGCGGGGGCTGCACGTCGAGATAGATGCCGTCGTTCTCGATGCCGATGGCCTGGCTGTTCTGCCCGACGCAGTGCGCGCCCTGCACCATGGTCTCCCCGTGCAGCAGCCCGTACAGGCTGCCGTGCCGGCCCTCGGTGAGGTAGCCGCCGCGGCTGTTGGTGAAGTGCTGCCCGGAGTCGAGCCAGCCGTTGGTGTCCATGTGCAGGTTCTGGATGTCGCGCGAGTTCCGGTAGGCCTGCGCGAGGCTGTAGTCGGTGGTGTTCGGGAACGCGGTGTGATGAATGATGATCTTGTTGGGCCGGCTCTGCACCACGCTCACCGACGACGACGGCGGGCGGGCGCCCCAGGTCGCGCAGTTGGCGATGGTCGGCTGGTCGATCCGGGTGGCGACGGCTCGGGCGTCGCGGCCGGCGCCGAACTGGGCCAGTGCGGTGGCGCCGGCGGCGGCGCCGAGCAGGACCGCGCCGCGCAGCACGGCCCGCCGGGGAACGGGGACGGACATCGGGGCCTCCTCGTCGGGGACGGGCGCCGCCGGTGGCGGGCGGCTGCTCCGGGGGCGGCGTCGTGCACGCCGCGCCGGAGAGCCGGCCCGCCACCGGAGCGGGTCAGCAGGGACCGTTGCAGGCCAGCACCTTGAGCCGGTCCAGGGTGCCGTTCCAGACGTTCTGGTCACCCGGGAAGACGCCCGAGGAGGACCACTGCCAGAAGGAGTACGTCCCCCAGCCGGCCGGCAGGGTGCCGACGCTGCTGGAGTAGCGCGCGATCCACAGTGGGTTGTTCGCGGCGAACTGCGAGGTGTTGCCGGTGCAGGTGCTCCACCAGTCGGTGGTGGTGTAGATGGTGGCCCACCGGCCGGTCCGCGCGTAGTACTGGTTGACGAACGAGGCGATCCAGCTGCGCATCGAGGCCTGGCTCAACCCGTAGCAGGTGGCGCCGTACGGGTTGTACTCGATGTCGAGCGCGCCGGGCAGCGTCTTGCCGTCCTTGGACCAGCCGCCGCCGTGGTCGACGAAGTAGTTGGCCTGGGTGGCGCCGCTCGAGTTGCCGGGCAGGGCGAAGTGGTACGACCCGCGGATCATCCCGACGTTGTAGGACCCGTTGTACTGCTGGGCGAAGTACGGGTTGGTGTAGGACGTGCCCTCGGTCGCCTTGACGTACGCGAACCGGGCGCCGTTGTTCCAGGCGGCGGACCAGTTCACGTTGCCCTGGTGGCTGGAGACGTCCATGCCGGGCAGGCCGGCCGGGGCGGCGCTGGCGGGACTCGCGCCGACGATGGCCGAGGCGGCCAGGGTGACGGTGGCGAGCAGGGCCGTGGCGGCCGTACGCAGCGCCGATCGGAGGGGACGGTTCATCTTTCCTCCCTGGGGGTTTGGGGAGACTGACGAAAGGAACTGTCAACATTAGGTCACAGAGTGGAGAAACTTTTCAATAGACACATGGAAGATTTTCTTTGTCTCGCGGGGGTTCAGCGACCACCCGGTTGCCGCGCACGGCGCCGGATACCGGATCCCGGTGGAATCTTCAGGCCGGCGTGTCGATACCGGCGCCCGCCGTTCGTGTGGAGGGTGAAGGGGCGGCACCGGGCCGCTCCGGCGAGTGAGGAGACGCGCGTGAAGCAGTACCTGATCAGCATGTACCAGCCGGCCGGCAGCGGCCTGCCGGACCCGGAGTTCCTGGCCGGGGTGATGCGCGAGGTCGACGCCATCGGCCGGGAGCTGCGGCAGGCCGGCTGCTGGGTGTTCGGCAACGGCCTGCACGCCCCGGAGACCGCCACCGTGCTCCGCCCGAAGGGCGACGAGGTGCTGGTCACCGACGGCCCGTTCGCCGAGGGCAAGGAGTACCTGGGCGGCTTCACCATCATCACGGCGCCCGACCTCGACGCCGCGCTCGACTGGGGCCGCCGGTATGCCCTGGCCACCACCCTGCCGGTGGAGGTGCGCCCGTTCCAGGGCGAGGGATGACCGCGCCGACCGACGTCGAACGGGCCTTCCGCGCGGAGTACGGCCGCGCGGTCGCCGTCCTGGTCCGCCTGCTCGGCGACATCGACCTCGCCGAGGAGGCGGTCCAGGAGGCGTTCGCCACCGCGGTCGACCGGTAGGCCGTCGACGGGCCGCCGCCCAGCCCGGCCGGCTGGATCATCACCACGGCCCGGAACCGGGCGATCGACCGGCGGCGCCGCGAGGCGTCCCGCGCCGACCGGCATGCCCAGGCTGCCCTGCTGTACGCCCCCGAGCCGCCCGCCGAGGAGGGGCCCGTGCGCGACGACCGGCTCCGCCTGATCTTCACCTGCTGCCACCCGGCGCTCGCCGCGCCGGCCCGGGTCGCGCTGACCCTGCGCCTGCTCGGCGGGCTGAGCACCGCCGAGATCGCCCGCGCCTTCCTGGTGCCGGAGCCGACCATGGCGCAGCGCCTGGTCCGGGCCAAGGCGAAGATCCGGGACGCGGGCATCCCGTACCGGGTGCCCCGGGACGCGGACCTGCCCGACCGGCTGCGCGCCGTGCTCGCCGTGGTCTACCTGATCTTCACCGCGGGGCACACCGCCAGCGCGGGGGAGCGGCTGGTCCGCGACGAGCTGTGCGCCGAGGCGATCCGGCTGGGCCGGCTGCTGGCTGACGAGTGCTCCGGGTCGTGGCGCGGCGCCAGACGCGCCGAGCCGGAACGGTCGCCGCTGATGCCGGACGAGCCGGAGGTGCTCGGGCTGCTCGCGCTGATGCTGCTCACCGACGCGCGGCGGGCTGCGCGGACCGGGCCGGACGGCACGCTGGTGCCGCTGGCCGCGCAGGACCGCGGCCGGTGGGATCCGGTGCTCATCGCCGAGGGGCAGGCCCTCGTGCGGTGCTGCCTGCGGCGGGGCCGGCCCGGCCCGTACCAGATCCAGGCCGCGATCAACGCGGTGCACAGCGACGCGGCGACCGTCGCGGACACCGACTGGCGGCAGATCCTCGCCCTCTACGACCAGCTCGTGACGCACGCGCCCGGGCCGGTGGTGGCGCTGAACCGGGCCGTCGCGCTGGCCGAGGTTGCCGGTCCGGCGGCCGCGCTCGCCGAGGTCGACCGGCTGGACCTGGCCGGCTACCACGTGCTGCACGCGGTCCGCGCCGACCTGCTGCGCCGCCTCGACCGGCCCGCCGAGGCCGTGGCCGCGTACGACGCGGCGATCGCGCGCACCGACAACACCGCCGAACGGGAGTTCCTCCGCCGCTCCCGCGACCTGCTGAGGAGCCACCCGTGAGCGCACCGGAGATCCTGGTCGACGGACTCGCCTTCGGCGAGTCGCCCCGCTGGCACGACGGCCGGCGCTGGCTGGCCGACTGGGGCGCGGGGGAGGTGCTGGCCGTCGACGCGGCGGGCCGGACCGAGGTGGTCGCCCGGGTCGACGGGCTGCCGATCTGCTTCGACTGGCTGCCGGACGGGCGGCTGCTGCTGGTCGCCGGGAGCGCCGGGCGGCTGCTGCGCCGGGAACCCGACGGCGCGCTGCGTACCCACGCCGACCTCGCCGCGCTGGTTCCGCACCCGTGGAACGAGGTGGTCACCGACGCCCGGGGCAACGCGTACGTCAACACCATCGGTTTCGACTTCCCCGGCGGGGACTTCCGGCCGGGCCTGGTGGCCCTGGTCGCGCCGGACGGCGGGGTCCGGCCGGTCGCCGACGACCTGGCCTTCCCCAACGGCATGGCGCTCACCCCGGACGGGCGCACCCTGCTCGTCGCCGAGTCGTACGCCGGCCG
Source organism: Micromonospora sp. MH33 (assembly GCF_003013775.1). NCBI lineage: Bacteria > Bacillati > Actinomycetota > Actinomycetes > Micromonosporales > Micromonosporaceae > Micromonospora > Micromonospora sp. MH33. The sequence goes on along the minus strand of NZ_MUYZ01000250.1, from coordinate 536 downwards.
GCTCACCGCGTACGACGTGGCCGCCGACGGGACGCTCGGCGGGCGGCGGGTCTGGGCGGCGGTGCCGGACTCCGCGCCGGACGGCATCTGCCTCGACGCCACCGGCGCCGTCTGGTACGGCGACGTGCCGAACCGGTGCGCCGTGCGGGTCGCCGAGGGCGGCCGGGTGCTCGACCGGATCGAGCTGGACCGGGGCTGCTTCGCCTGCGCGCTCGGCGGTCCGGACGGGCGCACCCTGCACCTCGTCACCACACAGTGGAGCCCGCAGGCGCTCTCCGGCGGGCCGCGCACCGGCCAGGTCCGCACCCTTCGGGTGCCCGCCCCGGCCGCCGGCTGAGCCCGGCTGACCCTGCACGGCGTTGACCGTGGCCTGCACCTGGGCGGCCTGGGCGATGATGCGCGACGCCATGGGCCTCGACGTGGCGGCCGCCCGGGCCACCCTGGCCCGCACCATCGGCGCGCTGCTCGTCGACGCCATCGCCGCCGGCCTGCGCTGACCGTCGCCGGCCTGCGCTGACCGTCGCCGGCCGCGCCGG
>NZ_MUYZ01000025.1:0-42129 GCF_003013775.1 Micromonospora sp. MH33 | reverse complement strand
GGGCCGGCCGTCGAGGGGGGTTCGACGGCCGGCCCGACGCGTATCAGGCGGGCGGGACGCAAATCGGCACGGCCTTCGGTCGCGGAGCAGCTCGGTCGCCGCGCCGAGCCGGCGGTGTATGCCCGCCGGACGGTCGGGTCCTCAGCGGCCCGGGGCGCCACCGCGGCGGCGCAGCCAGGCGGCCACGCCGCTGACCACGGTCGCCCCGATGGCGGTGCCGATGGCGACCAACGCCGCCCCCACCGCCCAGAGCCCGCTGTCGTCCGTCGACGCGGCCCGCGCCGCCCAGACCGCGGTGAAGGCCACCGTCATCACCGGCGCCACCAGCCACGGGCTCCAGAACCAGCCCCCCACGCCCGCGATCACGATCAGGGTGAGCACGGCGGCGGCCACCTGCCAGACCGCGTACGGGCCACTGGTCGCACCGGTCTCCGGGTCGACCGTGTAGCCCGACTCCCAGCCCAGCCACGCCCACCAGGCACCGACCGTCGCGGCCGCCAGAAGCAGGCCGCCGAGCAGGGTACGCGTCGTCTTCGTCACGGCCCGATCCTGCCCGGTCACGACGCCACGCGAATGAGCATCCGTACTCGGGTCGGAGGCGTCGCTGGTCGCTACGGCGGCAGGATCCGCACCCCGGGCCAGCGTCTGCCCGGATCGTGGCGGGCGAGGCGCGCGGGACAGCTCGACGGTCACCCGCCGCGGGTTGCGCCGCCACACCCCGTCGAGCAGGTCGTCCAGCCCGAGCGGGGCACAGACGTGCAGCATTCCGGCAGACCGGCGCGGTCATTCCAGGGTCCAGCCGATGTCGGGTGGCCGGACCCGGGCACAGACCGGCCCTCCCTCGGCGTCCGTCAACCGGAGCCGGCCGACCAGCACACCGGCCTTCTCGTGTCCGGCGCGCAGCAGCTCTGCCGGGATGTCCCCGAACAGGAGCTTGGCCCGACGGAACAACTCGAAACGGTCGTCCGTCACGGAACCCCAGCTGAGATAGAGGAACCGCGCCCCCGGGCGGCCGTGCACCCACGGTCCACCGACGTCGAGCAGGCCGTCCACCTCGCGGCTGGCGACCTCGAACTGCCAGGCCGCTTCCCGCGCGTCGGCTGGCATCCGGTCGACCACCTCGGCCTTGCGCTGCATCCCCACGTGCACGTTGCGGAGCCGCAGCAGGTCCGCCTCAGCGCCGGTACGCCGCCCCGGCAGGTCGGTGCCCTCGATCCGGATCAGCATTCCCCGACTCTAGGCTCCCGGTCCGCGACAGCGGCCCGCACGGCGGCGCCTGCGCCCATCCCGTACCCGGCGAGTCTGAGCCCGACGAACGACGCCTCGGATGTCCGGCAGCATGGGCTCATCGGTCATCAGATCGCCGTTCCGGGTGGAGACTTCAGGAACGACGCCGCCTCGGCGAGGTAGCCCCCACGGCCGGACCGGAGAGCGGTGGCGGCCATCCGGATCAGGTCGATGTTGACGCCGGCTGCCCCACTCGGGTCGTGCACCTTCAGCCGTACGTCCAGGCTCACCGCGGTCTCGCCCCAACCCTGCGCTTCGATGTTGAGGTGGGCGATCTTCTGGGACCGCAGGTGCGGAAGGTAGCCGAGGGGTGCCATCTGCACCTTGTCGGACCCGACAGCGTTCAATTTGGACTGCGCCTTGGTGTTGGAGTTCTCGACCAGGTTACGGAAGTCCTCCGTACCCCCGAGATTGACCTGGTAGGAACTGACCAGGGTGAGCCCGCGCTCCTCGATCAACCGCAGCAGTGCGTGGTGCACCACGGAGGTGCCGAACTGGCTGGCCAGGTCATCGCCGACCAGCGGCAGGCCGGCCTCCTCGAACCGCTTGAGCCACAACGGTTCCCTGGCGACCGCGTCCGACGTGGTGTTGACGAACGCCACCCCGGCCCGCAGAGCCGCCTCGGCGTACGCGTGAGCGGTTTCCAGCCTGCCGCTCGGCGCGGAATAGAGGAGCACCTCGGCGCCCTCCAGCGCGTGCGCCACCCGCTCGATTTCCGTCGAGTCCACGAGACCGGACTGCACCGTCACGCCCGCAGGCGGCAACTCCACGTCGAGCCGGGGGAAGTTGTTGGGCGGCACGAAGATCGCCTCGTGCAGGTCCTTGCCCACCTTGCCGTCGGAGAGGGCGAAGGCCGCGACGACGTCGATGTCGCCGACCCCCAGCCCTGCTATCTCCGGCCGGTGAATGCCCACCAGGCTGCCGGTGCTGCGATAGAAGGCAATCCCCTGCACCAGCGCCGAGGTGTTGTTGCCGACGCCGACGACCGCGACCTTCACGTTGTTGATCACGGCACGAAGGGTACCGGCGCGCGCCGGAGACCCCCGGTAGCCGGCCGATGCGCCAGGCCCGGCCGCGACCCCGCGAAGCCGACGGGCAGCCCGGCCAGTGGTGGGCAATCAGCGAGGGCCGGCCGTGCCGACCGGCGTCAGGCCGGCTCGAATCATCGGCCCAGCACCGTCCACCTGCCGGTGCGCTCCCGACCGCTGGGACCCGGCCGCAAGCGCCACGGCACTGAACACCCACACCATGACGTTGCCGTTGATGTCCGCGCTCGACAGTGCGTTCACCGTCGCGTACACCACGAGGGCGCCCATTCCGGCCGCCGTGGGGTCACCGCGCCGCACCCACACTGCCCGGGTCACCGCGACGGCCAGCAGCAGCAGTCCTGCCAGCGCCACCAGCCCGCCTTCCACCGCCACCTCAAGCGGCAGGTTGTGGGGGTAGACGATGTCCTCCCGGCCCGGCGCGTACGCCAGCAGGTAGCCCGGAACCACCGACCCGAAGTCACCCCAGCCCAGCCCGATCGGGTGCGCCGTGAACGTGTCGAAGGCCAACTGCGACAAGGTCACCCGGGCCTGCGACGACGCATCGAGGGGGCCACCGGACAGCACCTCGAACCGGGCCGCGGACTGCTGGGGCACCATCGACGACGCGACAGCGGCAGCGGCGGCGGTGACCGCCGCGACGCCGGGCACAACGGTCATCCACCGGCCGCCTCGGCTGCGCAGCACGGCCAGCACCCCCGCGGCGACAACAGCGGAGACGACCGGGCCTCGTGAACCGGTCAACGTCAGGGGCACCACCAGGGCGACCGCGCCGCCGGCGGCGGCGACCCGAAGTCGTAGCCGCCGGTGCGCCACGGCCAGGCAGAGCAGGGCCACGGCCCCGAAGCCGATGACCCGGGCGGTGGAGATCGTGACGTTGCCCCGTAGCACCACCGCATGCTGGATCTCGTAGGCGGGCTCAGGCACGGCCACCGCGAGCACGGCAACCAGGACGCCGAGGAACGCCAGCACCCACAGAGCGGCGGCACGGCGGGCGGGCCGGTCGACCACCGTCAGGGCGCCGACCACCAGCAGCGGCGTGACGGTGAGCATCGTCGTGACCTTCGCCGTCGAGTAGGCGTCGAAGGACGTGAGCAGCAGCGCGGGTGTGAACGACAGCAGCAGCACCACGAACGGCCCCGATCCGGCGAGAGGCCGGAACCCTCGCGCCGACCACCCCGCCAGGGTGACGACAGCCGCCGCGGCGAGCGTCGCGTACAGCAGCAGGTGCGGGTGGGTGGCCGCCGTGCCGGCTACCGGCGCGAGCGCGTCGGCGACGAGGCGGGAACCGTCGAGGAGGACCGCCGCCGGCAGCGCGACGATCGGGGCGACCGCGGCCACATCCCGGGCGGTGACCTTCGCGGCGGGCGCTGGTGTGGTGCTCACCGGTAGGCCGCCGTGGCCGTCGCCACCGCCGGTTCCGTACGCGACGTGTCGGGTAGCCCGGCCAGCGCGGCCGGGTCAACGCGACATGCGCGGCGTACGCGGCGGCCATCACCGCCGAGAACCACAGCAGGCAGGCCCGGTAGCCGATCACGCCTGCCGCGGCGGCCCCGAACACCGCCGCAGTCGCCGCCAACCGGGCCACGTCCCAGGCGAGTTGCGTCCCATTGCGTCCGGCGGCGTTGAGGCTCTGACTGACCGGAGCCACGGCGAACTGGCCGAGGAGGAACGGCGAGAGGAGCAGCAACGCCAGTCCCACCCCGTGCCACTGCTCCCCGAGGACGACAGGTATCAGCCACCATCCGGCGGCGACGACAGCGGCGACGGACACGCAACCCGCGACGGTCAGGCCACGCAGGGCGCGCATGAAGGTGGGCAACGCCATCGCCGCATCGGTGCGTACCCGGTGGGTGATTTCCCCGAGGAGCAGCGGCATCAGCGCCTGCCCGAGCAGCGCCGACGGGAGCGCCCCGATCCGCAGGGCCAACGCCACGTCGGCGGCGGCGACGTCACCGAGCGCGACACCGGACGCCGCGACCGGCAGGTTGACGGCTACGGCGGACACGATCCCGGCCGGCGCCCCGGCGAGCATGAACGCGCGGTGCCGGTAGAGGACGTCCCGCATCGACGGACCGGCGATCCCGGTGGTGGGGGTGGTGGTGAGCAGTAGCAGCGTGCCCGCGCCGTAGCCGACGGCGGCGGCGGCGAGGAGCCCCGCCGGGGTGGGCACCACCACGCTGGCCGCTACCTGGCCGGCGACCTGCACGGCTGCGGTGAGGAGCTTGCTACCGGACACCCGCATGTAGCGGCGTTCCCGTACTCGCGCGTAGGTGTAGGTGCCGGCGCCGGCGATGGCGTAGGTGGCGGCCGCCAGCGCCGCCGACTCGGCGAGCGCACGGCCGTCGAACTGCCCCCACAGGGTGTGGCAGGTCAACGCGATGATCCCGGTCGCGGCGGCGGCGATGAGGTTGGAGCGCATCGCCGCGCGGATGAGCTGCGACGCGTCCGCCTCGGAGGCGGTGGTGGCGGCCACCTCGAGTCGTAGCGGGCTGGCTCCGCCGACCATCGCGGCGACTGCGAACAGCGTCGCGAACCGACCGAAGTCGGCGGGGGCGAACAGCGCCGTGACGACGAGGACCCCGCCGAGGTTGACGGTCTGCGCGCCGACGAGGACCGCGATGTTCGCGGTCCTGCGGCTCCTGACCGCGGCTGCCAGCCGCCCTGCGGTCGTCATCCTCGTCCCGCCCTCCTACCGGCCACCCAGGCCGGTACCTGGGGGAACGACCCGGTTGGGGTGACGGTGACGAGGAGCCGACGACGCCATCTCGGGTGTTGATGGTCAGCCCGAGGCGTTCTACCTGGTCACCGGGCCTTTCCGGTTGCGGTGGGACGGTGGGGTGTCCGGAGAGGTGGGGCACGCCGTGGGGCGGGATGCCGAGGTTCCGCGCGTGGGCCTCGCCGGGGCCAAGCCACCTGCACGGCGGCGGCGAGGCCGCAGCGGAGGTGGCGGCGACCGCGTCGAGTCGGCGAAGCCGTCGCCGGGTCGGTGCGCTGGGCGTTCGATCATCGGTGTGGCGGCGTCGACCGGGCCACAACCGCAGATCCTGACACGGTGGCCCGCACCGGTACGTCGAAGGGCCGGCCGCGTAACGGCGGCTGCTCAGGCCATGGTCGAGGCGACACCGTATCGACCAACCGGGGGATGTGGTCGCGGACCAGCTGAGCGCCGACCACAATCGGTCGTCGCCCGGAAGCCGTTCGCGGATTCCGGGCGACGACCTGTTGTTCATGCTCGCGCTTATTCGACGGTTAGGCGGATCCGCCGGCGCCGGGCCGAGAGGAACGCGACGATGCCTACGATCAGCAAAATCACGCCTGCGACGACGATGGTGGCCGTGTTCGCGCCGGTTAGCGGCAGACCAGGGCCGTCGTCGCCCGCCCCACCCCCGTTGCCGGTGCCGTCATTCGACCCGCCGCCCGCGACCGGGGCACCCGGCTGGCCGACGGTGTACGCCCGTTCCACGGTGTCGGCGGTGACCGGGGACTTCGCTTGGAAGTAGTCGACCAGCACGGTGAGGTCGTTGTCGCCGGTGGCGAATGAGTCGCTGCCGTCGCCGAGTGCGGTGAAGTTGTCACCGCCGGAGGCCAGGAACGAGTTCACGGTCACCCGGTAGGTGCCGTTCAGGTCGATGACCTTGCCGTCAAGGAAGATTCGGTCGGCGATGACGCGGTTCCCGGCGGGTCCGTTCGGGTCGTAAACGTAGCTGAAGCCCTTCGAGACACCCAGGTGGAGGAAAGGCCGCGATGCGCCCGCAGGTTGCCACTGCTGCTCCAGCGCTGCCTTGATCTGTTTGCCGGTGTACGACCTCGTGATGAGGTCGTTGGCGAAGGGCTGGACCGCGGCGGCGTCGGCGAACGTCACACTGCCGTCCGGACGCTTGACGAGGTCGGCGCGTAGGCCGCCCGGGTTCATGAAGGCGATCTGCGCCCCACCCCGGTTGTTGGCCTTCGTCGCCTCCAACTGGACGTCCGCGATGAAGTTTCCGAGAACCGACTCGTTGCCGCGGTCCTCCGCACCGTCCGCAGCGACGGCACGCTTGATGTCGGCAGTGATCTCGCCGATCTTGACCTTGCCCTGGATGTCGGCCTCGGCCTTGGCGTCGGCGACGAGCTTCGCGACCGCAGGGTCCTCCGGGTACCCCTTGATCGGCAGGACGGCGCCCTCGGCGGCGGTCACCTTGCCGCCGGCGATGGTGAGCTTGACCTGGTCCAGCGCGTCCCCGTACCGACCGGTCTGCATGACCAGCCGCTTGTGTCCCAGATCCGGGACGTCGTAGGCGCAGTTGTACGAGACGTGGGTGTGCGCGGAGATGATCACGTTGATGTTGGCGCTGGCACCTGTCACGATCTTGCCGAATGGGGTGGCCGGATTCGCCACACTGGTGCAGGCCGTGGTGTCGGTGCCGCTGGTTTCGGAGCCTTCGTGCACGAGCAGCACGACGGCGTCGACCTTGTCGTCCGCCTTCAGCTTCGCCGCGACGCGGTTCGCCTCCGTGGTCGGGTCCTTGAACTGCAGTCCACGGATACCGGCGGGTGAGACCAGCGACGGCGTCTCGACGGTGACCGCCCCGACGACGCCGATCCGGACGTCGCCGACCGTCAGTACGGCCGACTCCTCCAGGCGGCCTGGAGCAGGCTCGCTGCCCCGGTAGACGTTCGCCGCGAGATACGGGAAGCCGCCGCGCGGAATGACCCGGTCGTTGAGGTCGTCGAAGCCGCGGTCGAGTTCGTGGTTGCCTATCGACGATGCGTCGAGCCCGATCATCTTGAGGAAGTCGAGCGTGGGCTCGTCCTTCTGCACGGACGAGATGAACGGGGAAGCACCGATGTTGTCCCCGGCCGAGAAGACCACCGTCTTGTCGTTGGCCGCCTTCAGTTGCTTGATCATGCCAGCCATCTGCGCGGCGCCGCCAACTCCTGCGGAGGGTGCCTCAAGACGGCCGTGGAAGTCGTTGAAGCCGAGGATCTGCACCTCGGTCGCGGCAGCCTGCGCGGGGCTGGGAGCGACGCCCAGCACGACCAGTGTCGTGGCGACCGTGGCCACGACAGTGCGGACAAGTTTGGAATGCAACTGATACTCCTAACCATGAGCACGCCGACACGGCGTACACGCACGAGAGTGCTGATCCTCGCGCTCCTGATGAATAACTCGGTATGAATGCTGAGTAAACGATTCGCGATGACAGCGCGACTGGACTCTTCTTGCCGACGCGTGAGCGGGATCCTGACCGACGCCTTGAGCGTTGAGGGCTTGCCAGACCCACGCCGCAGCGGAGTCCACCTGCCCGCCGCGGGGATACTGGCACGAACAACAGCGCCGCGACGATCGGTGTCGTGAACCGTCCTGACCGCTACCGCTTGCTTAACACATCACCTCCCCGGGTCTTCCGATGTGGTCTTCGTGACTAGATGCGACGACGGGTGCGTGGGCGATCGACGGCGACGAGGTTCGCGCCCGCCCGTTACCGGATCGTGTGAGTGCCTACTGTGACGGCTCGTCGGTTGCCGTCAGCGCGAGATACGCCGGCTTGATCACTTCGTCGATGATTCGCAGCCGCTCGTCGAACGGGATGAAGGCGCTCTTCATCGCGTTGATGGTGAACCACTGGAGTTCCTTCCAGCCGTACCCGAAGGCGTCCACCAGCAGCGCCATCTCCCGTGACATCGAGGTGCCGCTCATCAGCCGGTTGTCGGTGTTGACCGTCACCCGGAACCGCAGGTCGCGCAGGAGACCGATCGGGTGCTCGGCGATCGACGGGGCGGCCCCGGTCTGCACGTTGGACGACGGGCACAACTCCAGCGGGATCCGCTTGTCCCGCACGTACGCGGCCAGCCGGCCGAGCTGCGGACGGTCGTCGGCGAGGGTGATGTCGTCGACGATCCGCACCCCGTGCCCGAGGCGGTCCGCGCCGCACCACTGGATCGCCTGCCAGATCGACGGCAGCCCGAACGCCTCACCGGCGTGGATGGTGAAGTGGAAGTTCTCCCGCTGGAGGTACTCGAAGGCGTCCAGGTGCCGGGTGGGCGGGAACCCGGCCTCGGCGCCGGCGATGTCGAAGCCGACCACGCCGGTGTCCCGGTGCCGGACGGCCAGTTCGGCGATCTCCTGCGACCGGGCGGCGTGCCGCATCGCGGTCAGCAGGGTGCCGACCCGGATCGGGTTGCCCGCCTCGGCGGCCAGGGCGCTGCCCTCCCGGAACCCGGTGACCACCGCGTCGACCACCTCGTCCAGGGTCAGGTTCTGCTCCAGGTGCTGCTCGGGGGCGAACCGCACCTCGGCGTAGACCACCCCGTCGGCGGCCAGGTCGAGCGCGCACTCCCGGGCCACCCGACGCAGCGCGGGCCCGGTCTGCATGACCGCCACGGTGTGCGCGAAGGTCTCCAGGTAACGCTCCAACGACCCCGAGTTGGCCGCTGCCACGAACCATCGCCCCAACGCGGCTGGATCCGTGACTGGTAGGACGTGACCGACCTCCGCCGCCAACTCCACAACCGTCTCCGGCCGCAACCCGCCATCGAGGTGGTCGTGCAGCAGGGCCTTCGGGGCATGGACGATCGTGTCGTAGCTGGGCACCGGGTCTCCCATCGGCGAGCAGAAAGGGTCTTCCATGGGCGAGCAGATTTCTCTTCGATTCGGTCGGGCGGCGCGGGACGGCACACGAGCCGTCTCCGGCCGCCCGTCGAGCGGCACAACAATCGGATCAACACGGGAAAACGCGAACAATGATCGCCGGGTACGAGAATCGACGGCGCGTGGACGGGGTGTTCGTGCGAAGCGACAGGTCAGTCGGGGGCGGGTTGATGGATTCGGAGCGCGAGGTACAGGTCGACCCGGTCGTCGAACCTGCCCAGGTCCCTGCCGGTGAGCTCCTCAATGCGTTTCATGCGGTAACGCAGGGTGTTGACGTGCAGATGCAGCTGTCGCGCGCACTGGCTCCACGATCCACCGGACTCGAGGAAGACGCTCAGCGTGCGCACGAGGTTGGCCCGGTACCGTCGGTCGTACTCGAGGACTGGTCCCAGCACGCGTTCGTGGAACGAGTTGCGTGTCGCCGTGGGGACACCGGCGATGAGAAGGGCATGCGTCGTGATCTCGCCGGCGCAGCGTACGCCGGTTGGTCCCGTGCTGGCGACGGCGACGGCGTGCAGTGCCTCTTGGACGGCACCGGTCAGTGCCGCGCTACCGGTTGCCACGTTGCTCACCCCGACGGCCAGCTGTCCCCGGCCGATGCCGGGCCGGAGCGTCTCGACGCCGCGGCGCAGCCGCGCGACCACTTCGTCGGCCCGCGGGTCGGTCCCGACGGGACCGTCGCCGTCAAGCCGGAGTATTGCCAGTGCCGTGTCGGTCGACCGGGCGATGACGGTGGTCAGGCCGGTGGTGGCGGCGAAACCTGTCGTGCTCACGAGGTCGGCGAGGAGCGTGACCACGAGGTCGGCGGGGGTGAGCAGCCCGGTGAGCCGGGCCGCGACGGCGAGGAACGCCGAGCCGGGCTCCAGCCCGCCGGCCCGTAGGCGGCTCGGTAGGTCGGCCGCGTCCGCGGCCAGCGCACGTTCGATCTGGTCGGCGAGCCGTCGCTCGACGCGCGCCGCCTCGTCGACCTGGACGCGCTCCAGCGCCGCGAGCCCGACGAGTTCGGCGGTCACGTCGGGCGGCACCGGCTCGTCCGACCGCCCGGTGCAGGCGAGAATCCAGGAGGCCAAGCGGTGTTCGGGACGGCCCCGCACTGTGTGCAGCGAGTAAGTCACGTCGTCGATCCGGACTTCCGTCGGCACCCTGCTGCTGCCCAGGAACGTGGCAGCGAAGCGGTTGGCCAGGGACTGGTCGAGGGGGTCGGTTCCGCACACAAGGCGTCCGGCGGGAGAGACGAGCCAGCACCGCGCCCCGAGATCGGCGGCGACGGAGGACAGCAGGTCCGCAAGTCGTGCACCGCCGGCCATCGCGGCGACGAGACCGCGTTGCCGGCCCAGAACCGTTGCCAGCCCGGTTGCCCGCTGCGCCCAGAACGACGTGGCGACGACATCGCTGATCTCGCGAAAGGAGACTTCCACAGGGACCTCAAACAGCGGCATCTCGTACTGCTGGCACGCGATGAGCAAATCCTCCGGCACGCATCCGAAGGCTGCGGCACCGGCGCCGATAGCGGTTGCTCCCATCGCGGCACAGGCCGCGACGAAAGCTGCGGAGTCCGCCGGCGACCGTCGCCACATGAGTCCGGTCAGGACGAGCTCGCCGCCCGACATGTAGCGCTTGGGGTCGAGTAGATCGGTCACGCAGACCCGGGTGACCGGTTCGTCGAGCTGCGCGTGGCCGGTCAGCAGCCGCAGGTGCAGTCCGGGCCGATGGAGGATCTCGCGCAGTGAAGTCGGAGCGTTTACCCGCACCCTGCATTCTCCTTCCTCGTGTGCCGCTGGTCGGTGGCTACGCGGCGATCCGGTAACTCCGCCTCGTCACGGTCTGGACGAACCGGGTGCCCGACAGGCAGGTGCCGGCGAGCAAGCGGCGCAACCGGGGGACGGCGACCTCGAGCGTGGTCATCCGAGGTGTCGAAGGCGCAGCCGCTGCGACGTGTCTCCCAACGGGCGAACACGCAGCCGAGCTCCCGAGCCAGGACCCGAAAGGCGACCAACGACGCCGGCTCGCGAACGAGAAGCGCTGCCAACGGGTGGCGTCGTCGCTCCCACGCCGCGACACCGTGAAGCCGGCCATCCTCCCCACGCGCACCTCCTGTCACCTCGACGTGGCCTGTTCGTACTGACCACGGTCAGCTGGCCGGTCGCGTTCACGTCGAGTAGGTGCCAAAGAGTGTCTCGGCAGGACTGCCGTAACCACGCCGACCGCTGATACCGGATCGGTGTCGGTTCGCGCAGTGTCGGTGACGACGACCGTCCCACTACGCCCGGTCGCTCCCGTCGGTGGTCGACCCGACGTGGCGTATCCGCGCCCAGACCCGGTCTCGGCTCAGGGGCAGCGCGGTCAGTCGCACCCCGGTCGCGTCACGTACGGCGTTGCCGAGCGCGGCCGCGACGGGGTTGAACGGGCTTTCGCTCATGGACTTGGCGTCGTGTGGGCCGAGGGGATCGGCCGTGTCCGCGAAGAGGACCTCGGTGCGGGGCGTGTCGGCGAACGTCGGGATCCGGTAGTCCCGGACCACGCTGGTGGTGACCCTGCCGTTGCCGTCGATCAGCAGGTTCTCGGTCAGCGTGGTGCCGACGGCCTGTGCCACGCCGCCCTCCACCTGACCGCGGCACTGCACCGGGTTCAGCACCGTTCCGGCGTCGGCGGCGTGGACGCTCCGGAGAATCCGGATCTCGCCGGTGACGACGTCGACCGCGACGCGGAACCACTGCACGTTGAACGCGACCGACCGCTCCGCGCCGTCGGCATGTCCGCTGGCCTCCAGGCGGTCGCCCACCCTGTCCGCAGCCTCCTGAAGGGCGCGCAGCGAGATCTCCCGGTCGCCGGCCCGGACCGCGCCGAGGACCAGTTCGCACTCGTCGGGCCCGACGTCGAGGCAGGTGGCGGCGAGGGTCAGCAGGCGCTGCCGTAACCGGGTCGCCGCGCGGAACACGGCGAGCCCGCCGACGACGGTGCCGGTCGATGCGAACGCGCCGGTGTCGTGTTCCACCAGATCCGTGTCGGACTGCCGGATGCCGATGTGGTCCAGCTCCGTCGCGAGGACGTCGGCGGCGATCTGCCGATGAACCGTCGTCGATCCGTTTCCGAACTCCGCGATGCCGGTGTCCAGCTGGAATCGACCATTCGTGGTCAGCCTGATCGCGGCGCGGCCGTGGTGGCCACCGGGCGGCCCGGTGGCGATCATGCCGATGGCGAGACCTTGCCCGAGGCGCCACCCGGACGGGAGGTCGGATCCCGTGGTGTCCCCGTCGACGGCACCGTGCACGAGGTCGAGGCACTGGTCCAGGCCGTAGCTACGGATGCTCAGGTCCTCGGCGTGCCCGATGGGGGTGACCAACGGGTCTTCGGGGCCGACGACGTTGCGCCGGCGGACCGTGACCGGGTCGAGCCCGAGGCCGTGGGCTATCTCGTCGATCGCCGACTCGACGGCGAACATCACCTGACCCAGGCCGTATCCGCGGAACGCGCCGGCCGGCACCGTGTTGGTGTAGACGGTGCGGCCGGCGACTCGCTTGTTCGCGCAGCGGTAGATCGCCATCGACTCGGCGCAGCCGTGGGCGAGGACCGCCGGGCCGTGGTTGCCGTAGGCGCCGGTGTCGGTGACGACGTTCAGACACATGGCGGTGAGCGTGCCGTCCCGCTTCGCTCCGAGCCGCACCCGAACTGTGAAGGGGTGTCGGGTCGTGGTCGCGACGAACTGCTCCTCGCGGGTGAGTTCCCACCGGGCCGGCCGGCCTGTGGCCAGCACGGCGAGAAGGACGATGTCCTCGACCAGCATCTCCTGCTTACCGCCGAAGCCGCCGCCCACTCGGCCGGCCACCACGCGGAGGCGTTCCAGTGGGATGTCGAAGACGTGGGCGAGACGTCGACGGGTCAGGAAGGGCGTCTGAGTGCTGGCGCGGATGGTGACGCGCCCGTCCGGCGCGATCCACCCGAGCGCGCCATGGGTTTCCAGCGCCATGTGCTGCACGCGCTGGGTCTGGTAGGTCTCTTCGTAGACGAAGTCCGCCTCGGCGAGCCCTCGGACGACGTCGCCGACCTCGCCGCCGACCTCACCGGCCACATTGTCCGGGCGGTCGTCATGCAGGATGGGTGCGCCGGACGCGGTCGCCGCCCGCACGTCGGTGACCGCCGGCAGCGGCTCGTACGTGACCCGGACCCGCCGCACGCCTTCCTCCGCGGCCGCCTCGGTCTCGGCGACTACGACGGCGACTCGTTGGCCGACGAACCGCACCACATCGTCGAGCACGCGGGTGTCGGCCGGGTCGTCGTCGAAGTGCTCGTGCAGCGCAGTCGAGAACCGCCGGTCGGGCGCGTCGCGGTGCGTCAGCACGGCCAGCACCCCGGGAACTGCCAACGCCTGCGTGACGTCGATCCGCGTGATCCGGGCGTGCGGGAGCGGGGACCGCACCACCTTCAGATGTGTCACCCCCGGAAGGTCGACGTCGAACGTGAACCGGGCGGCGCCCGTGACGACGTCTCGGCCAGCCGGAGCTCCGACGTTGCTGCCCACTGCGTTCCCCGCCGCCGGATGCTCGACGTGCGAGTTGCCGGCCAACGCGTCCTCGATCGACCGGTAGCCGGTGCACCGGCACAGGTTGCCCTTGAACGCGCGCGGCCGATCGTCGGCCAGACCCTCCGCATGGTCGAGGGCCGCTGCCGTCATGACGAACCCGGCCGTGCAGTATCCGCATTGAAACCCCTGCGCCGCCAGAAACCGCTCCTGCGCCGGATGCAGATCGTTCCCGCGCGCCAGACCCTCGATCGTGGTGACCGTGCGGCCCGAGGCCCGGACTGCTGGGAAGACGCAGCTGTGCACGGGCACGCCGTCGACGTGGACGGTGCAGGCGCCGCAGTCTCCCGCGTCGCAACCCTTCTTGACCCCGAACCAACCGTTGTCGCGCAGATAGGTACGAAGGCACTGGCCGGGCGCCGGCAGGTGCGCACCCGGGCGTCCGTTGACCGTCGGGGTCACCGTGCCGCTCCCAGAAGGTCCGCTCGAACCTGCTCGACCAGCCGCAGCGTCATGTGCCGGCGCCACGCGGGCAGTCCGTGGACGTCGTCGTGCCAACCCTCGGCGGACACCTGTGCGTCCACCATGTCGACCAGACTCGCGGCTGCCGTCGGGGCCGGGACGCTGACGGTGACCGGTCGGGGGGTCGCCGCCGTCACCGTGAGACGCAGTCGACCGGATTCGACGTCGAGGTGACCGGTGACGAAAGCCGCCGACCGTCCGAGCGGGTGCAGGCTCGCACGCCGCACCGCGATCCGTCCGGTCAACTCCCGCTCGGGCAGGTGGATGGCGCGCAGGTATTCACCCGGCTGCAACGCCGCCACGCCGGGCTCGACCACGAATGCGTCAACGGGAACCAGGCGCCGCTCGCCGGAGAGCCGACGAACGTCGCAGCGTGCGTCGAACGCCGCCGCGAGGGAGATCATCGGACCGGCGGGCAGGGCGGCGCACAGGTTGCCGCCGACGGTCGCGACGTTCCAGATCTTCCAGGACGCGAGGAACGCGTCGCAACAGCGCCGGATGGCCTCCGCCAGATCGGGCCACCGGGCCGGCGGCCGGTAGCGGGCGAGTGTCGCCACCGTGCAGGTGGCGGCGATGTCCAGCCCGGGCCTGCCTTCGTCGTCGGCAGCCGCCAACGAGGGCCAGCCCAGGACGGTTAGGTCGCGCAGCCTCCGGACCCCTTGCTGGGGACGGGAGAACAGCACCGTGCCGCCGGCCAGCCAACAGTCACCGGGGCGCCAGTCCGTTTCGTCGCCGGGCACCACGGCCTCGACAGTCGGAAGATCCACGTGTCGATCCCATCAATCGCGGACCGGGGCCGACTATTCGTCGCTCCTACAACAAACGGGTTGGTCGAGCGGCCCCGGCTGGACGAACTGACGAGCGCGGTACCGGCCCACCGGTGCCACGCCCGGGATGAACCTCTCCGCGTCAGCTCGCGCCCGGCGTCGGCCGAAGCGACCACCTGGCGCCGGCCGACTCCGATCAGGTAGGTCGGAACCCTGCCGAGGGCTCCCTCCCCAGCGCCGATCGCGCAATGAGCGTCCTTGACAACGCCGCCCGCCTCGGTCCGTCCCGGTTGGACGAACCTCCAAGCTCCGATGTGCAGGCCCGGGAGCAGCGCGAACCAGCCTTGACAGCATGGCGGACCGCTCCGCATGGTGGTCTGATCCGCCGCCCGCCCCGGTGCGCCCGCGACGACCGGGCGCCGTGGGAGACCACGGACGCCAGGGTCGAGCGAGCCGCGGTTCCCTGTTCCCGCGCGAGGGAGACGTCGTGCAGATCAACAGCAGGTTCGGCTCCGGAATGTCCCCGTGACCGTCGCCGGTCTGGTCCTCGCCGCCGGTGCCGGTCGCCGGTACGGTCGGCCCAAGGCTCTCGTGTACCACCACGGCTCGCTGCTCGTGGAGCGGGCGGGCCGGACCCTGCGGGCGGGGGGATGCGACCCGGTCCTGGTGGTGCTCGGCGCGGCGGGCGATCAGGTTCGCGCAGTCGCTGACCTGGGTGGCGTCCGGGTGGTCGACAACCCCGGTTGGGCCAGCGGAATGGGCTCTTCACTACGGATGGGACTGACGGCGCTGACCGCCACGCGCAGCGTGGCGGTGGTGGTGCTCCTCGTGGACATGCCCGGCATCACCGCCGAGGCGGTGCGGCGAGTCGCGGCGGTGGCGGCCCCGGACGTGCTCGCCGCGGCCGGCTACGCGCCCGGCCGGCGGGGTCATCCGGTGCTGCTGGGCCGGGACCATTGGGCCGGGGTGCTCGAATCGGCCGTCGGCGATACTGGTGCGGCCGGCTACCTGCGCGCCCACCGTGACCGGTTGAGGATCGTGCCCTGCGCCGACGTGGCCGACGACCGGGATCTCGACATGCCGGTCGACGGAATCGAGGACCACCGTGGATGAGCTGCTCGCCGACCTGCTGCGCTGGTGCGACACCGGTGCCGCCGTCGGCCTCGCGACCGTCGTCGGGACCTGGCACAGCGCCCCCTATCCGATCGGCACCGCGATGCTGGTCGCGCCGGACGGCGCCATGACCGGAAGCGTCTCTGGCGGGTGTGTCGAGGCGGCGCTCCACGAAGCCTGCCAGGAGGTCCTCCGGACCGGGCGGCCATCCCTGCTCCGCTACGGGGTGACCGGGGATGACGCGCTCGAGGCGGGGCTGACCTGCGGCGGCACCATCGAGGTGTTCGTCGAACGGGTCGACCGCGCCGGTTCCCCCTGGGTGGCGGTGCTGGCCGAGGCCGTCCGGTCGGCCGCCCCGGTGGCGGTGCTCACCTGCGTGCGGGGAACACCGGAGCAGCGCGGCCGCCGGATCGTGGCCGGGCCGGACACCCACCACGGCACGTTCGGCGACACCCGGTTGGACCGCGCGGCGGTGGACGCGGGCCGCCGGTTGCTGGCCGCCGGGGAGAGCGCACGGGTGGACCTCTCGTCCGACGGCCGGGCGGAGCCGGTAAGCGTGCTGGTGCGCGCCTACGCCCCGTCGCCCCGGCTGATCGTGTTCGGCGCGGTCGACATGGCGGCCGAGCTGGCCCGCTTCGGCTCCGCCCTCGGCTACCGGGTCACCGTCTGCGACGCCCGCCCGGTCTTCGCGACCGCGCGTCGGTTCCCGCTGGCGCAGGAGGTGGTGGTCGACTGGCCGCACCGGTATCTCGCGGGCGAGGCCCGGGCCGGCCGGCTGGACGCCCGTACGGCGGTCTGCGTGCTCACGCACGACGAGAAGTTCGACGTGCCGGTACTGCGGCTGGCCCTGGAAGACCTCGACCTGTCATTCGTGGGGGCGCTGGGATCCCGGCGTACGCACCACGACCGGCTCGGCCGGCTGCGGGCGGCCGGGGTCGGCGAGTCGGCGCTGGCGCGACTGGCGTCCCCGATCGGCCTGGACGTGGGCGGCCGAACCGCCGCCGAGACGGCGCTCAGCATCGCCGCGGAACTGGTCGCGGTGCGGCACGGCCGGTCTGGCGGCCGGCTGCGCGACGGCTCCGGCAGCATCCACGGCTAACGGCCCGCGTGCCACCGCACCCGGCTACCAGAGACACGGCAGTGCTCCGTCGTTCACGGCGGAGGTGAAGCCGTGCTCCTGACCCCGCTGTCAGGCGGGACTCCGTTGACTGTCGATGTACTGGCGGACCACCGACAGGGGTGCTCCACCCACCGAGCATGCGAAATACGAACCAGACCACAGGCGGCGTGCACGCCAGTAGTGGTCGATCAGATCAGGGAACTCCTGCCGCAGCCTCCGGGAGGACACGCCCTTGAGGGAGTTGACCAGCCGAGACACCGCGACAGTGGGCGGGAAGTTGACCAGCAGGTGCACATGGTCGGATTCGCCGTTGAACTCGACCAGCTCGACGGCGAAGTCCTCACACACCGACCGCATTACCTGTTCCACGCGGGTGAGGTGCCGGTCGGTGAACACCGGATGCCGGTACTTCGTGACGAAAACCAAGTGAGCGTGCAGAGCGAAAACGCAATGCCTGCCAGTACGTACGCCTTCAATCTCAGCCATAAACCCCCGAGCGGGCGTGGCTGTCTGAGGTGTCGTCGGTGGTGCTGCAACAAGCACTGGCGGACCTGAACACCGCCTACCGGAACTTCTTCGCCTCGATCACCGGCGAACGTAAGGGCCGCACGGTGGCCCCGCCCCGGTTCCGGTCCCGCAAGGACAACCGGCAGAGCATCCGGTTCACCAAGAACTCCCGGTTCCGGGTGCTGGACAACGGTCGGCTACGCCTGCCGAAGGTCGGGGACGTGGTGGTGCGCTGGTCCCGGTCGCTGCCGTCCGGTCCATCGTCGGTGACGGTCGTGAAGGACGCGGCGGGCCGGTACTTCGCCTCGTTCGTCGTGCAGACCACCGACGAGCCGTTGCCGGCGTCGGCGTCGGCGTCCGAGGTGGGTATCGACCTGGGGCTGACGCACTTCGCTGTCCTGTCCGACGGCATGAAGGTGGCAGCGCCGAAGTTCCTGCGCCGCGCCGCCCGCACGTTGAAGCGGCTGCAACAGGACCTCTCGCGCAAGCAGAAGGGCAGCAACAACCGGAAGAAAGCCGTCGTGAAGGTCGCCAAGGCGCACGCCCGGGTGGCGGACACACGGCGGGACTGGCTGCACAAACTGTCAACCACGATCGTCCGCGACAACCAAGCGGTGTACGTGGAAGACCTCGCCGTGGCCGGTCTCGCCCGCACCCGGTTGGCCAAGTCGGTGCACGACGCCGGCTGGTCCACGTTCGTCGGCATGCTGGAGTACAAGGCTGCCCGGTACGGGCGGACGTTCGGGCGGGTGGACCGCTGGTTCCCGTCGACCCGCATGTGCTCGGACTGTGGGAGGGTCGCCGACAAGCTGGCGTTGCACGTCCGGTCGTGGACGTGCCCGTGTGGCAGCGTCCACGACCGGGATGTGAACGCCGCCCGCAACATCAGGGCCGCCGGACGGGCGGACCTCAACGACCGTGGAGCGCAGGTAAGACCGGCATCCGTGCCGGCACCGCGCGACGAAGCGGTAACCCACCGGGAGCTTGCCCCGTCGGGGGTGTAGCAGACCGGATTCCCCGTCGTTCACGGCGGGGAGGACGTCAATGGAGGAACGTACGACAGCGGCACCGCCAGCCTCGCCGGGTTTGGTCAACGCGGCGCTGTCCCCGCCCTCGCGACCGCTGCTTGACTCCTCTCGACGAGCGGGGAGGAGCAGGGGTGGGTCGGATCGAGGACTTCAACGGGCTCGCCGCCAAGCGGGCCGAGCGAGAGCTGATCGCCTGCTGTGCGGCGCCCCTCTGGGCTCGTCTGCTCGTCGCCGGTCGGCCGTACCCCGACCGGGCCGCGCTGCTGGCCGCGGCGGACGCTGCCAACGCCCAGCTCACCTGGCCGGAGGTGCGTGCGGCGGTCGACGCCCACCCGCGTATCGGCCAGCGACCGGACGGGCAGCGCCGCGAGGACCGCTGGTCGCGGGGGGAACAGTCCGGCCTCGACAGCGCGACCGAGCCGGCCCGCGCCGCCATCGCGGAGGCCACCGTGGAGTACGAGCGTCGGTTCGGTCACCGCTTCCTGGTCTGCGCCACCGGTCGCAGCGACACGCAACTGCTTGCCGCGCTACGTGACCGGCTCGGCAACGACCCGGACATCGAGCAGGCCGTGGTCCGGGAGGAACTGCGGAAGATCGCTGCGCTGCGGATCGGAAAGCTGCTCGATGAGCCGGCCTGACCGGGACGTGGTGGGCTTCGCGCCGGTGTCCACCCACGTGCTCGACACGGTCGTCGGGGCTCCCGCCGCTGGCATACCTGTGCGGCTCGACCGGCTCGACGGGACCCGCTGGCGGCAGGTCGGAGCCGGACACACGGACGCCGACGGACGGTTGCGCGACTGGGTGCCGGCGCGGCAGTGGACGGCCGGACGCTACCGGCTCGTCTTCGACCTCGGCGGGCACCTCGGGGCCGACTCCTTCTATCCGGAAGCCGTCGTGTCCTTCCGGGTCGGCGACGCCGCCACCCACCACCACCTGCCGCTGCTGCTCAGTCCGTTCGGCTACACCACCTATCGAGGGAGCTGACTATATGGGTATCGTGCTCGGGTCCAACCGGTACGGCAAGGCTGAGGTACGCGTCGTCCACGTCGCCCGCGACGGCGACCGGCACACGCTGCGCGACCTCGACGTCAGCACCGCCCTCGCCGGGGACCTGGACGCCACCCACCTCACCGGCGACAACAGCCAGGTCTTGCCCACCGACTCGCAGAAGAACACCGTCTACGCGTTCGCCCGACGGCACGGGATCGGTTCGCCTGAGGCGTTCGCGCTGCTGCTGGCCGAGCACTTCGTGCACAGCCAGGCGGCCATCCGGCAGGCCCGGGTGAGCGTGCGGGAGCAACTCTGGCAGCGGCTCGGGCCGCACTCCTTCCAGCGCCGCGGCGAGGAGATCCGCACGGCCGAGGTCAGCTACGACGGTGACCGTGCCCAGGTGGTCTCCGGGATCACCGGCCTGGTGCTGATGAACACCACCGGCTCCGAGTTCCACGGCTACGTACGCGACGAGTACACGACCCTGCCGGAGACGACCGACCGGATCCTGGCCACCGCCGTGGACGCCCGCTGGCGGCACCTCGACCCCGACGCCGACTGGGATCTCGCCTACCAGCAGGTGCGCGATGCGCTGGTCGCGGCGTTCGTCGAAAGCTACAGCTACTCGTTGCAGCAGACCCTGTACGAGATGGGCCGCCGGGTGCTCGACACCCGGCCGGAGCTGGCGGAGATCCGCCTGGTCCTGCCCAACCGGCATCACCTGCCGGTCGACCTGTCCCCGTTCGGCCTCGACAATCCGAACGCCGTGTTCGTGGCCACCGACCGCCCGTATGGGGTCATCGAGGGCACCATCCGCCGCGACGACGTCCCGGCCGCGGTCGGCGAGTGGTGACGGCGCCCCAGCCGGAGGCAATCATGATCGTCATCGAGAACTGCGCCGTCGCCACCGTCGACCGCGGGTGGACCGAATACCGTGACGGGCACGTCGTGGTCGGCGCCGACGGCCGGATCACCGCGGTCGGGCCGGGTCCGGCCCGTGCCGTCGACCCGTCGGCCCGCCGGGTCGACGGCACCGGCTGCCTGGCCACACCCGGTCTGGTCAACGCCCACCACCATCTCTACCAGTGGGTGACCCGGGGTCTCGCCCAGGAGGCCGACCTGTTCGGCTGGCTGACCACCCTGTACCCGGTCTGGGCCCATCTGGACGCCGAGATGGTGCACGCCGCGGCGGCGGCCGGCCTGGGCTGGCTCGCCCTGTCTGGTTGCACGACCAGCACCGACCACCACTACGTGTTCCCACCCGGCCGGGACGATCCGCTGGCCGCCACGATCGAGGCCGCCCGCCGGATCGGGCTGCGCTTCCAGCCCAGTCGCGGGTCGATGGACCTGGGCCGGTCCGACGGCGGCCTGCCCCCCGACTCGCTCGTCGAGGGCACCGAGGCGGCTCTGCTGGCCACCGAGGCAGCGATCGACCGCTACCACGACCCGTCCCCGGGGGCGATGCTGCGGATCTCCGTGGCACCGTGCTCGCCGTTCTCGGTCACCGCCACCTTGATGCGGGAGGCCGCAGCGCTGGCCCGGCGGCGCGGGGTCCGGCTGCACACCCACCTCGCCGAGACCGTCGAGGAGGAGGAGTACTGCCGGGCCACCCACGGCTGCACCCCCGTCGAGTACGCCGAGCGACTCGGCTGGCTCGGTGACGACGTGTGGCTGGCCCACGGCGTGCATCTCGACGACGCGGCGCTGGCCCGGCTGGCCGCCACCGGCACGGCCGTGGCGCACTGCCCCA
The DNA here is from genome assembly GCF_003013775.1 of Micromonospora sp. MH33. Classification (NCBI taxonomy): domain Bacteria; kingdom Bacillati; phylum Actinomycetota; class Actinomycetes; order Micromonosporales; family Micromonosporaceae; genus Micromonospora; species Micromonospora sp. MH33. The sequence goes on along the minus strand of NZ_MUYZ01000025.1, from coordinate 20,846 downwards.
GCTCGAACGCCCGCCTGGGCGCCGGCGTCGCCCGCGTGCCCGACCTGCTCGCCGCCGGCGTGCCGGTGGGGCTGGGCGTGGACGGCGCCGCCTCTCAGGAGGCCGGCCAGCTCGGCGCGGAGCTGCGGCAGGCCCTGTACGCCGCTCGGCTGCGCGGCGGCCCGGCGGCGATGACCGCCCGACAGGCGTTGGCCCTCGGCACGGTCGGGGGCGCCGAATGCCTGGGTCGAGCCGACGAGATCGGCTCGCTGGAGATGGGCAAACTCGCCGACGTCGCGCTGTGGCGCCTGGATGGCCTCGGCCACGTCGGCATCGACGACCCGGTGGCGGCGCTGGTGCTCGGTCCACCCGCCCCGCTGGCGCTGCTGCTGGTCGGCGGCCGGACCGTCGTCGAGGCCGGGGAGCTGCGCACGGCCGACGTGGGGACGATCACCGATCGGGCCAGCCGGGCCCACCGGAAGCTGCTGGCGCTGGCCGAGGCGGGGTCGACGAGGACAGGAGACGGTCGATGACCGAAGCTCAGGCGCCATCCGCGCGGGCAGACGCCGATGGGGGTGACATCCTCACTCCGGACGCGGTCGCTTTCGTGACCGCCCTGCACCGGCGGTTCGCGGGCCGCCGCGCCGACCTGCTCGCCCGCCGGGCGGTCCGCCGTGCCGAGGCAGCCCGCGACGGACGGCTCGAATTCCCCGCAGACACTGCGGCGATCCGCGACGCGGACTGGACGGTACCGCCCCCGCCGGCCGACCTGACCGACCGGCGGGTCGAGATCACGGGGCCGCCCGAGCGGAAGATGACCGTCAACGCGCTGAACTCGGGCGCCCACGTCTGGCTCGCCGACCTGGAGGACGCCAACACCCCGCACTGGACGAACGTCCTTGACGGGCAGCGCAATCTTCGTGACGCGGTACGCCGCACCATCTCTGTGGACAACGGCGGCCGGCGCTACGAACTGGGCCCCGGACCGTACCCGACGATCGTCGTCCGGCCCCGGGGGTGGCATCTGGACGAGCGGCACCTGCCGGTCGACGGGGTGCCGGCAGTCGCCGCGCTGGTGGACTTCGGGCTCTACCTGTTCCACAATGCCGACGAGTTGCTGGCCCGGGGCAGCGGCCCGTACTTCTATCTGCCGAAGCTGGAGAGCAGCGACGAGGCAGCGCTCTGGAACGACGTGTTCGACCACGCGCAGGAGCTGCTCGGCCTGCCCCGCGGGACGATCCGGGCCACCGTGTTGATCGAGACGATCACCGCCGCGTTCGAGATGGACGAGATCCTGTGGGTACTGCGCCCCCACGTGACCGGACTCAACGCGGGCCGGTGGGACTACCTGTTCAGCATCATCAGGACCTTCCGCGACGCCGGGGCGTCATTCCTGCTGCCCGACCGCTCGGCGGTCACCATGACCGCGCCTTTCATGCGCGCGTACACCGACCTGTTGGTCGCCACCTGTCATCGACGGGGGGCCAGCGCGATCGGCGGCATGTCCGCCTTCATCCCCAACCGGCGAGACGCCGACGCCACCGAGCGAGCCTTCGCCCAGGTCCGCGCCGACAAGCAACGCGAGGCGGCCGACGGCTTCGACGGCTCCTGGGTCGCCCACCCCGACCTGGTCCCGATCTGTCGGGAGGTCTTCGACCGGGCCCTCGGCGACCGTCCCCACCAACTGCACCGGCGCAGGACCGAGTTGGCTGTCACCGCCGAGCAGCTGCTCGACCTGCGCGGGATACCCGGACAGGCCACCGGAGCCGGCCTGCGCGCCAACGTCGCCGTGACGCTGCGCTACCTGGAGGCCTGGCTACGGGGCAACGGAGCGGTGGCGATCAACAGCATGATGGAGGACACCGCCACCGCGGAGATCTCTCGGTCACAGATCTGGCAGTGGATCCACCACGGCGTACGCCTGTCCGAAGGCACACCGGTGACCGCCGAGCTGGTCCGCGGCATCGAGGACGAAGAACTCGCCGCGATCCGGGCCGAGCTGGGCCAGTCGGCCTGGGCGAGGTCCCGCTTCGACGACGCCCGCCGGCTCTTCGAACGGATCGCCCTCGATCTCGGGTTCGTCGACTTCCTCACCATCCCGGCGTACGAGTTGGTCGACTGATGCGCCTTCGCACGGAGGTGTACACCGACCTGGACGACCGGCTGGCTGCGGTCGACCTTGAGCTGCGCGCAGCCCACCCGGGCCGGGCCGGCGGCCGGCAGCCGGTGCACACCGTCTACGTCCCCGCCGATCGGGTCACCACACGTCTCGTCCCCACCTGGGGGGCCGCCGCCCTCGCCGCCCTGCGGGGCGGCCTGCCACCGCCGTTCGCCGAGGAGTTATGCGAGGCGGTCACCGGCAAGCTGGCCTCGGAACCGATCGAAGACCTGCGGATCGACCTGGAGGACGGCTTCGGAACCCGTGACGACGCCGACGAGGACCGGGCGGTACGGACGGCGGGCCGGGCGCTGGTCAACGCTCGGGCGGAGGGAATCGCGCCGCCACTGGTCGGGATCCGAGTCAAGAGCCTGGAGGCGGCCACCCGGCGGCGGGCGGTGCGCAGCCTCGACCTGTTCCTGGACGCCTGCGGCGGGGCAACGCCCGGCTTCGTGGTGACCCTGCCTAAGGTCAGCCATCCCGCGCAGGTCGAGGCGATGGTGGTGCTCTGCGCACGCCTGGAGTCGGCCTACGGGCTGCCGGACGGGACGCTGCGGTTCGAGATCCAGGTGGAGGTGCCCCGGGCCGTGCTGGGCCCGGACGGCACCGCGACGGTGCCCCGGCTGGTCACCGCCGCCGACGGCCGCTGCGCCGGGCTGCACTTCGGCACCTACGACTACAGCGCGGCGTGCGGGATCGCCGGCCCGTACCAGAGCATGGAGCACCCCGCCGCCGACCACGCCAAGGCCGTGATGCAGGTGGCCGCTGCCGTGGCCGGTGTGCCCGTCTCCGACGGCTCCACCAACGTGCTGCCGGTGGGCGCGGCCCCGGCGGTGCGAGCCGCGTGGGCGCTGCACACGCGACTGGTCCGCCGCTCCCTCGAACGCGGCTTCTACCAGGGCTGGGACCTGCACCCGGCGCAGCTGCCGACCCGGTTCGCCGCGACCTACGCCTTCTTCCGCGACAACGCGCCCGACGCGGCCCGGCGGCTGCGCGCCCACCTCGATCAATGCTGCGACGGGGTGCTCGACGAACCGGCGACCCGGCGCGCGCTCGCCGGCTTCCTGCTGCGCGGGGTCGACTGCGGGGCGCTGGGCGCCGAGCAGGTGGGATTCGAACCGGGCGAGCTGCGGAGTCTGACGTGGTGAGCCCTGACCGCCGCGACCGGCGGTCGACGAGACAGGAGGGCAGATGACGTACGACCTGGTGCTGCGGTCCCGGCGGACGGTGTTGCCGGACGGGCAGCGGGCGGCGGCGGTCGGCGTGCGCGACGGGCGGATCGCCACGCTCGCCGGCTATGCCGACCCGCTCGACGCCGCCGCCGAGGAGGACCTGGGCGACGTGGCCCTGCTGCCCGGCCTGGTGGACACGCACGTGCACGTCAACGAGCCCGGCCGCACCGAGTGGGAGGGTTTCGCCAGCGCGACGCGGGCGGCCGCCGCGGGCGGGGTCACCACCGTCATCGACATGCCGCTCAACAGCGTCCCGCCGACCGTCACCGCCGAGGCGCTAGCGGTCAAGCGTGCCGCTGCGGCCGGCCGCTGCCACGTGGACGTGGGCTTCTGGGGCGGTGTCGTGCCGACGAACCTGGCCGACCTCGCCGAGCTGCACCGCGACGGGGTGTTCGGGTTCAAGGCGTTCCTGGTCGATTCCGGCGTGCCGGAGTTCCCGCCGGTCGACCCCGAGTTGCTGGGGCGGGCGTTGGGTATGGTCGACGCGCTCTTCGTCGTGCACGCCGAGGACCCGCGGTCGGTGCGGGAGTCGCCCCCGTCGGCCCGCTACGCCGACTTCGTCGCCTCCCGGCCACCGGCAGCGGAGCGGTCCGCCGTCGCCGCCGTCGTGGCTGCCGCCCGCCGCACGGGCGGCCGGGTCCACGTGCTGCACCTGTCATCCGCGGAGGCCCTGCCCGACCTGGTGGCCGCGCGGGCCGACGGGGTGCGGCTGAGCGTGGAGACCTGCCCCCACTACCTGGCGCTGACCGCCGAGCGGGTGCCGGACGGCGCGACCGAGTTCAAGTGCTGCCCGCCGATCCGGGACCGTGACAACCAGGACCGTCTCTGGGCCGCTCTCGCCGCCGGTGCGGTGGACTGCGTGGTGAGCGACCACTCGCCCTGCCCGCCCGCGCTGAAACACGCCGAGACCGGCGACTTCGCCGCGGCCTGGGGTGGCGTCGCGTCGGTGCAGCTCGGTCTGCCGGTGGTCTGGACCGAGGCCCGCCGCCGCGGGCACGGCCTCGCCGACGTCGTCGGCTGGATGGCCACCGGCCCGGCCGACCTGGTCGGACTGTCCGGCAAGGGTCGCATCGCGGTGGGCGGGGAGGCCGACCTGGTGGCGTTCGACGCCGACGCCGACTTCCACGTCGACCCCGGCCGGCTGCATCACCGGCATCCGGTGACCCCGTACGCGGGGCAGCGGTTGACCGGTGTCGTCCGGACCACCTGGCTGCGCGGTCAGGCCGTCACCGGTCGGACGCCGCGCGGCCGGCTGCTGCGGGCGGGTACGGCATGAGCGACCTGCCCGACCTGCCCGACCTGGCGTCGCGAACCTTCGGCGGGGGCGTCGTCGCGGCCAACGACGAGTTCTTCGCCGCCGCGGACAACCTCGTCGACCCGCGACCACCGACGTTCCAGCCGAGTACCTTCGCCGCCAAGGGCCAGGTGTACGACGGCTGGGAAACCCGCCGACGTCGGGACCCCGGCGCCGACCACGCCATCGTCCGGCTCGGGCTGCCCGGCGTCGTGCGCCTGCTCGTCATCGACACCAGCTTCTTCACCGGCAACTACCCGCCGTACGCCGCCGTCGACGGGTGCGCCGTCGACGGCCATCCGGGGCCGGACGAGCTGGCTCGGGCGCGCTGGGTGCCGCTGCTCGCGCGTACGCCGCTGGCCGGCGACAGCCGCAACGCCTTCCCGGTCGCCGTGCCCTACCACCTGACCCACGTGCGGCTCACCATCTTTCCCGACGGCGGGGTGGCCCGGCTGCGGGTGTACGGGGACGTCGTACCCGACCCGGCGCTACTGCCAGAGGTGTTCGACCTGGCGGCGGCCGAACACGGCGGGTGGATCGAGGCGTGCAGCGACCGGTTCTACGGCGCTCCGCAGAACTTGCTCGCCCCCGGCCCGGCCCGGACGATGGGGGAAGGCTGGGAGACCGCCCGACGGCGCGACGACGGCAACGACTGGGTGCTGGTCCGGCTGGGCCTGCCCGGGACGGTGCACTTCGTCGACCTCGACACCAGCCACTTCAAGGGCAATGCCCCGGGCAGCGCCACCTTGCGCGCCGCCGACGCGCGCCACGGCGACCTCGACGACCCACGGACGTGGTTCCCCCTGCTGCCGGACACCCGGCTCCGGCCGGACACCCGGCATCGTTTCCCGGTCACCGAACCCCGCACCGCCACCCACGTCCGGCTGGACGTCTTCCCCGACGGCGGCATGGCCCGGCTGCGGGTGACCGGCCGCGCCGACCCCACCGCACGGGCCGTGCTCGCCGCGCTGCGGGAACGCACCCGGCTACCGGCGGCCGGACCCGCCCCCCGCCGCACCACGAGGAGCCGGAGCCACGGATCTGGCACCGAACCGACCGCACCGCGACAGCACCAGGAGCACTGATGTTTCTGACCCCGCATGAGCAAGAGCGTCTGCTCATCCACACGGCGGCCGACGTCGCCCGGCGGCGGCGCGACCGCGGCCTACGGCTCAACTATCCGGAAGCGATGGCGACCATCACCGCGTTCCTGCTCGAAGGCGCCCGCGACGGCCGCTCGGTCGTCGACCTGATGTCGGCCGGACGGACCGTGCTGACCCGCGAGGACGTCCAGGAGGGCGTCCCGGAGTTGTTGAAGGAGGTGCAGGTGGAGGCGACGTTTCCGGACGGCACGAAGTTGGTTACGGTGCACCACCCGATCCCGTGATTCCCGGCGAGGTGCTGCCCGGCGACGGTCCGGTCCGCGTCAACGTCGGACTGCCGGTGACCAGCCTGCTGGTCGTCAACACCGCCGACCGTCCGATCCAGGTCGGCTCGCACTACCACTTCTTCGAGGCCAACCCGGGGCTGTCCTTCGACCGGGCTGCCGCGTACGGGCTGCGGCTGGCCATCCCGGCCGGCACCTCGGTGCGCTTCGGGCCCGGGGTGAGCCGCACGGTCGACCTGGTTCCGTTGGGCGGTGCCCGGATCGTGGCGGGGCTGCGCGGCGAGGTTGCCGGTTCGTTGGACAACGACGGGACGGGGACGGCACCATGATCGAACTGGACCGTCGGCGGTATGCCGAGCTGTACGGACCCACCACCGGCGACCGGATCCGGCTCGCCGACACCGACCTGCTCATCGAGGTGGAGGCCGACCACTGCGTCGGCGGGGACGAGGTGGTCTTCGGCGGCGGCAAGGTGATCCGGGAGTCGATGGGGCAGTCCCGGGCCACCCGGGCCGAGGGTGCCCTCGACACGGTGATCACCGGGGGCGTCGTGCTCGATCACTGGGGCGTGGTGAAGGCCGACGTTGGCATCCGGGACGGCCGGATCGTGGCGCTCGGCCGAGCCGGCAACCCGGACACCATGACCGGCGTGCACCCTGACCTGGTGATCGGCCCGGCCACCGAGGTCATCGCCGGCAACGGACGGATCCTCACCGCGGGCGCCATCGACACCCACGTGCACTTCATCTGCCCACAGCTCGTCCAAGAGGCGCTCGCCGGCGGGATCACCACGCTGGTCGGGGGCGGCACCGGCCCGGCCGAGGGCAGCAAGGCGACCACGGTCACCCCGAACGCCTGGCATCTGGCGCGGATGCACGAGGCCCTCGACACGTTCCCGGTCAACGTGCTGCTGCTGGGCAAGGGCAACACGGTCTCCACCGAGGCGCTCTGGGAGCAGTTACGTGCCGGGGCCGGCGGGTTCAAGCTGCACGAGGACTGGGGCACCACGCCGGCTGCGATCGACGCCTGCCTGCGGGTGGCCGACGCATCCGGGGTGCAGGTGTCCATTCACACCGACACCCTCAACGAGGCCGGCTTCGTCGCCGACACGCTGCGCGCGATCGGCGGACGGGCGATCCACACCTACCACACCGAGGGAGCTGGCGGCGGGCACGCCCCGGACATCATCACCCTGGCCGCCGAGCCGAACGTGCTGCCGTCGTCGACCAACCCGACCCGCCCGTACACCCGCAACACCCTGGCCGAGCACCTGGACATGCTGATGGTCTGCCATCACCTCAACCCGGCGGTACCGGAAGACCTCGCCTTCGCGGAGAGCCGGATCCGGCCGTCCACCATGGCCGCCGAGGATCTGCTGCACGACCTCGGCGCGATCTCCATCATCGGCTCCGACTCGCAGGCCATGGGCCGGATCGGCGAGGTGGTCACCCGCACCTGGCAGAGCGCCCACGTAATGAAGCGGCGGGTCGGTCCGCTGCCCGGGGACGGCCGGGCCGACAACCACCGGGCTCGCCGGTACGTCGCGAAGTACACCATCTGCGCGGCGATGGCCAACGGCCTGGAGCGGGAGATCGGCTCGGTCGAGCCGGGCAAGCTGGCCGACCTGGTGCTCTGGGAGCCGGCCTTCTTCGGCGTCCGGCCGCACCTGGTGATCAAGGGCGGGATGATCGCGTACGCGCAGCTGGGCGACGCGAACGCCTCGATCCCCACCCCGCAACCGGTGCTGCCGCGGCCGATGTTCGGCGCGTACGGGGCGGTGCCCGCCGCGACCAGCGTGGCGTTCGTCGCGCCGGCCGCGCTCGAGGCCGGACTGCGGTTGGATGTACGGCGACCGCTGGTGCCGGTGGGTGACGTGCGGTCGCGGGGAAAGGCCGACCTGCCGGAGAACGGCGCGATGCCGAGGATCGAGGTGGACCCGGACACCTTCACCGTCCGGATCAACCGCGTGGTGGTCGAGCCGGACCCGGTCACCGAGCTGCCCATGGCACAGCGGTACCACCTGTTCTGATCATGGACAGCGCCCTGCTCCTGCTCGCCGACGGCCGGTTCCCGGCCGGGGCGCACGCCCACTCGGCCGGCCTCGAGGCCGCGGTCGCGGCCGGACGGGTCACCGAACTGCGCGACGTCGAAGCGTTCCTGCGTGGGCGGCTGGCCACCGCCGGGCTGGTCACGGCGGCGTTCGCCGTGGCGGCCCACCGCGCCGACACGCTGCCGGCGGGGAAGCGGCCCGGCCGGCTGGCGGAACTCGACGCCGAGTTGGACGCCCGCACCGCCGCGCCCGCACTGCGGGCGGTCTCCCGCCGGCAGGGCCGGGCGCTGCTCCGGGCCGGCCGGACCGTCTGGCCGGGCGGGCGCTTCACCGACCTGCCGGCCGAGCCGGGCGGTCCGCACCAGCCACTCGTCCTCGGGTTGATCGGCGTCGCCGCCGGACTCGCCGCGTCGCAGGTCGCCCTGCTGGCCATCCACGGCACGGTGACCGGGCCGGCCAACGCCGCCGTGCGGCTGCTCGGCCTCGACCCGTACGAGGTCCAGGCGCTGCTGGTCCGTCTAGCCCCGACCGGTGACCGGATCGCCGCTGCGGCGGTCCGGGCCGCCACCGAGCCACCGGCCGCGTTGCCCTGTGCCGCCGCGCCGCTGACCGATGTCCAAGCCGAAGCTCACGCCACCTGGGAGGTGCGTCTCTTTGCGTCCTGAAACCACTCCGTCGGACCCGCACGACGAGTCCGTCCCGCATACCCACCCCGCCCCGGATGTCGATCCGCACCCGGCGCTGCCCCACTCGGCCCGGCCGCTGCGGATCGGCATCGGCGGGCCGGTCGGCTCCGGAAAGACCGCCCTGGTCGCCGCGCTGTGCCGGGCCTTCGCCAACGAGCTGCGGCTGGGTGTGGTGACCAACGACATCTACACCACCGAGGACGCCGACTTCCTCAAGCGCGCCGGGGTCCTCGACCCGGATCGGATCCGTGCGGTGGAGACCGGCTGCTGCCCGCACACCGCGATCCGGGACGACATCGGGGCGAACCTGGACGCCATCGACGAGCTGTCGGACCAGGTCGGCCCGCTTGACCTGGTCCTCGTCGAGAGCGGCGGCGACAACCTGACCGCCACGTTCAGTCGCGGCCTGGTCGACCAGCAGATCTTCGTGGTCGACGTGGCCGGCGGCGACAAGGTTCCCCGCAAGGGTGGCCCCGGGGTCACCGCCGCCGACCTGCTCGTGATCAACAAGACCGACCTGGCTTCCCTGGTCGGCGCGGACCTGGCGGTGATGGACCGGGACGCCCGGGCCCGCCGTGGGGACCTACCCACCGTCTTCCTGTCCATCGTGCGCGACGGCGGCGCCGCCGAGGTCGCCGCCTGGGTACGCCACCAGCTCGCGCACCACACCGGCGGGGCCGCCGCCGGCATTGCCTGATGTTCGCCGCGGCCCGCGTGCGGGCGAGCCCCGACCGCCACGGCAATACCGTCCTGGCGGACCTGCACGGCGAGCCGCCGCTGGTGCTACGCCAGGTCTCGGACGACCACGGCGCCGCCGTGGTCTACCTGGTCGCTGGCGCGGCCGGTCCGCTCGGTGGCGACGACCTCCGGCTGGACATCGAGGTGGAGGCGGGAGCTGCGCTCCGGGTACGCACCCTCGCGGCGTCCGTCGCCCTGCCGGGACGCTCCGGCGCGCCGTCGCGGACCCGTGTGCGGGCGCTCGTGCACCCCGGTGGGAGCTTGGACTGGTTACCGGAGCAGTTGGTCGCCGCCGCCGGGTGCGCACACATTTCGCACGCCGAGATCAGCCTGGCCGCCGGGGCCACCCTGACCTGGCGCGAGGAGCTCGTCTGTGGCCGGCACGCCGAACCGTCGGGCGACGCGACCGTCTCGATGTCGGTCGACCACGATGGCCGGGCGCTGCTACGGCAGTCGCTCGCCGTGGGACCGGCCGCCGACGGCTGGGCCGGTCCGGCGGTACTGGGCGGAGCTCGGGCCACCGGTTCGCTGCTTCAGGTCGGTCCCGCCGCAGCCGCGTTGCCTCCGGTGGTCCGGGGGACGGCGTCGCGGGTGCCGCTGGCGGGCGGTCCGGCCGTGTTGTTCACCGCCACCGCCGACGACGCGCACACCCTCCGGGAGCATCTCACGTCCGAACGTTGGGCCGGCCTGCCGTGACGCTGTCCGGTCGGCCGAGTCCGATGGCGTACCCCGGCGCTCCGCGAGCCGACCCAGCCCTCCTGTGGCCGCGCTCGCCACCGCTAGGCTCCGTCGGCCATGAGCGGCCTACCAGCGGGTTTCTGGTCGATGCCGGAGGTGCGGTAGACGATGGTGTCGTTGCGGTCGCCCGGCTGCGGGTCACCGACGGCGATGACCAGGCGGGTGCTGGCGACAAGTACCTCGACGAGATCGTCCACTTCTTCGAGACGACGAAGTTCGACGTCGTCGTCTTCGAGGACCTCGACCGGTTTGACGACCCGCACATCTTCGAGGCGTTGCGCGAGCTGAACACCCTGCTCAACACCTCGCACGCAGCGCGGGGCCGGACGATCCGGTTCGTCTTCGCGCTCAAGGACAGGCTGCACGACGCCCTCCGCGGTCAATCGATCGCCTGTACCCATGCCTCGGCTCGGGGGCCGGCGCCGACGGCACGCAGGACGGTGACGGCGTCCCGTGGGTCGTCCACGGTCACGACGTGTACGTGCTGGCGGGCGCGGTGGTGCCGGACGTCGACGTCGAGCAGCCGGCCGGCGCGGACCAGGACGTCGGACAGCAGGGCGTCGGGTACCCGCACGCGCAGCTGGGTGCGTCGCCGGTCGCTGCTGGACACCAGCAGCGAGGTCCGCCACACGGTTCGCGCCAGTGGCATCGCGTCCGGACACTGGCGGTGCAGCTTCCCGGGCAGAGACGTTCGCAGCTGCTGAAGCAGGTCGGTGGCGGCCTTCAGTTCCGACGCCGGCACGAGCACCTCGAAGCTAGCCCGGCCGGCACCGGCGCGACGGGACGGTTGGCAAGTCGTCGTGACCTCCGGAACGGCCGTGCGGATCACACGGGCCGTCCTGCTCGCGAGTTGGGCGTAGATCGTTGAGGCGACACTCGCCCAGTGGCCAGCGCAGTCCCATGGCACAGGCCGGAGAAGGCCAGTGACGAGCGCGGCGTCCGCCCAGGCGAACGGCGTGGCGGCTACGGACGCGGCCAGGGCGTCCAGCAACGTGCGATGCGTGATCGCCCCCCAGCGCCCGTGCCGTCTGACCTGTCTGGCCGCGCGAATCGGCGCCTCGGAACTGCTTTCCATATCGAGTATCGAAGCAACGGCGTCCCAATCGCGACAATGAGCGCCGGGAACGATGTTCGTCCTCTCCCGCCAACCCGCTTCGGAGGAACGCACCATAAACGACGCGTCACGCTGCTGGTGTGCTTGCCCCGGATGCGAGAGGACCAGATCAGGAGCGACCACTACGCCATGTGGTAGGTGGGATCACCCCCGCCTCACATACGTCCACGGGGAGGTGCCGACCTCAATGGAGAGGAACGACCCGACAACACACCCAGATCACTGCGATCGACCTGGGGACACCATCCGCCAAGTCGTGCCAGGTCAGCGCGCCGAAGCCGCCGAGTGGCAGCGTCGGCGCGAGTAGCTGGGCCCGGACGGGCCCACGGCACCCTCATTGCCGTATCCGCAACGCTCTCCATGGCGCTCTGGCTGGTACTCGCGTTCAGCCTGGGGCACCACGCTACCGACTATGCCACCTACGGCCACGCCGTCCTCGTCTCCTTCGCTGCCCTGCCGGCTATCGCCCGCATCCAGCTCAGCATCGCGTACGTCCGGGAGACCCGCGCCGCCCTGCGGCACGACGAGATCCTGAAGATGGCCGACGCTGTGAGCAGCCGCACGATGGAGCATTCCGAGGCGGTCAGCGATACGGTCGACCGGCTCGGCGCGGCCCTCCAGGGCGGGACCCAGGTGCGCAACATCCGCTGACCTCCCCCAAATGTCCCCACGCGATGAGTAACGGCCCCTCGGAGTCTTCCCGAGGAGCCGTTTTTACCTGGTGGACAGGGGTGGGGCGGGCGGGACTCGAACCCGCGACCGAGGGATTATGAGTCCCCTGCTCTAACCCGCTGAGCTACCGCCCCGCTACCGCGCCGGATCGTAACCCGCCCAACGGATCACCGGCCATCACCCGTCGGGCCGGGTTGGTGATCTGGCCGGCACGATGGGCAACGCGAGGATAACAGCGCGCAGCGGACGAACGGTCACGCCGGTGGTCACGTCCAGCCTGTGCCGCGCAGCTCTGCGAGCACCGCTCCGGCGGCCCGCCAGCCGCTGGCGAGGGCCCCCTGGATGGACGGGCTGTCCCGGTGGTCGCCGGCCACGCCGGTCGCCGCGGCGGACCAGCACGCCGGGGGTGAACCAGCCCAGCTTGAGGGCGCCGAGGTCGACCAGGCCGCCGAGCCGCGGGTAGGCCGTGTTGAGCACCTGGAAGCCGCGGTCCAGCAGGTAGCCGTCGACCTCGTCGGTGGCGACCCGGCCGCCGAGCCGGTCGGCGGCCTCGATCAGCCGCCAGGGCGTTCCGGCCCGGTGCAGCCGGCGCGCGGCGGCGAGGCCGGCCAGGCCGCCGCCGACGATGACCACGTCGGTGTCAGCGGGCACGGGCCACCGCCGCCCCGGCCCGGTCGCCGTCCCGGTTGGTCCGGGACAGCCGGCCGGGCCACCAGATTTTCGGCCCGATGTCGTACGCGAGCGCGGGCACCAGCAGCGAGCGGACCACGATGGTGTCGAGCAGCACCCCGACGGCGACCGCCACGCCCAGTTCGACCAGCACCACGAGCGGCAGCACGGCGAGCGCGGAGAAGGTGGCGGCGAGCACGATGCCGGCGGAGGTGATCACGCCGCCGGTGACCGCCAGGCCGGTGAGCACGCCGGCCCGGGTGCCGCGCCGGACCGACTCCTCGCGGACCCGGCTCATCAGGAAGATGTTGTAGTCGATGCCGAGGGCGACCAGGAAGACGAACGCGAACAGCGGGAACGACTGGTCCACCCCGGGGAAGTCGAGCAGGTACTTGAAGATCAGCGCGCAGAGGCCGAGCGTGGCCAGGAACGACAGCACCACGGTGGCGATCAGCAGCACCGGGGCGAGCAGGGCCCGCAGCAGCACGGCCAGGATGACCGCGATGACCAGCAGCACCACGGGGATGATGACGTTGCGGTCCCGCGTGGAGGCGTCGGCGGTGTCCACGTTGATGGCGGTGAAGCCGCCGACCACCGCGTCCGCGCCGGGCACCCGGTGGACCGCCGCGCGCAGCTCGCGGATGGTGCGTTCGGCGGCGTTGCTGTCCGGCGGGTCGGCGAGGGTGGCCTGCAACTGCACCCGCCCGTCGACCACCTCGGGCGGCCCCGCTGGTCCCTGGCGGCTGAACGGGCGGACCGAGGACACCCCCGGTACGCCCTGCGCCACCTGGGCGACCTGCCCGGCGGTGGCCTGGTCGGTGAAGATGGTGGCCGGGCTGCCGGTGCCGGCCGGGTAGTGGCGGGCGATCACCTCCTGCCCGGCGACCGAGTCGGTGCGCTGGGTGAACAGGTCGGACTGGCCGAGGGTGGTGGCGCCGAGCTGGGTCACCCCGAGGGCGAGCGCGGCCAGGAGCACCGCCGTGACGATCCAGACGGTACGGGCGCGGCGGGCCACGAAGCCGGCGATCCGCCCCCAGATGCCGTGTTCGGTCCGCGGGTCGGCGTGGTCGAACCGGGGCCGCCGGGGCCAGAACGCCCACCGCCCGCCGAGCAGCAGCAGGGCGGGGAGGAAGGTGAGCATCACCAGCAGGGTGGCGGCGATGCCGACGGCGCTCACCGGGCCGAGCGCCCGGTTGGAGTTGAGGCTGGACAGCAGCAGGCAGAGCAGGCTGACGATGACGGTGGCGCCGGAGGCGATGATCGCCGGGGCGGCGCCCTTCCAGGCGGCCCTCATGGCGTCCCGGGGCCGCTCGTGCCGGTGCAGTTCCTCCCGGTAGCGGGCGATGAGCAGCAGCGCGTAGTCGGTGCCGGCGCCGAAGACGAGAACGGTGAGGATGCCCTGGGCCTGCCCGTTGAGCTTGATGACGTCGTTCGTGGCGAGGAGGTAGACGAAGAGCGCGGCCAGCGAGTACGACATCCCGGCGGCGAGCAGCGGGAAGACCCAGAGCACCGGGCTGCGGTAGACGATCAGCAGGATGACCAGCACCACGACAAGGGTGACCAGCAGCAGCGGTCCGTCGATGGCGGTGAACACCTCGATCAGGTCGGCGAGCAGGCCCGCCGGGCCGGCCACGTCGACGGTCAGCCCGTCCCGGCCGGTGCCGGCGATCTCGCGCAGCCGGTCGACCACCGCGCCGACCTGTTCGCCCTCGGCCGCGTCGATCGGGACGACCACCTGTACGGCCTGCCGGTCCTGGCTGACGATCGGCGGTGGCAGCGGGCCGGCGACGCCCGGCAGCTCCGCGAAGCGGGCCGCGTCGGCCTGGACCCGCTGCTGGTCGGTGGGGGTGATGCCGGAGGTGCGCTCGTACACGACGAGTGCGGGGGTGGTCTCCCGGTCCACGAAACCGGCGGCGAGGTTCTGCGCCCGGGTGGCCTCGGCGTCGGCGGGGAGGAAGGAGGCGTTGTCGTTGGTGGCGACGTCGCCGAGCTTCCCGGAGTAGGGCCCGGCGAGGCCGCCGACGACCAGCCAGCCGAGCACCACGACCACCGCGGTCAGCGTCGCGGTCCAGCGGCTCCGCCCTCCGGCCATCTCCATCCACCCTTGAAATCGACGCATTAATCGACACAGCGGGAGTCCAGGTCGACATCGACCATCCTGCCGGGCGGAGCTGCGTGCGCGGGTGGAAACCGGCTGCGGACGGGCGCGACCGCGCAACGCGAAACGCCCGTCGGCCAGGGCCGACGGGCGTCGTGTGGAGCGGAGCTCCCCCGTTTGGACTCGAACCAAAAACCTGCCGGTTAACAGCCGGCTGCTCTGCCAATTGAGCTACGGGGGACCGTAGATCACCCGGCTGCGGATCTCTCCGCGCCGTGCGACGGGGACAAGAGTACAGGACATCGGGGGGTGGCGCGCCAGGGGGTTACCCACTTCCCCCACCCGGCGGCGGCCCACCGAACGCACCGAGAATACCGGACAAATCGCCATCTCGGCACAGGGAGGTATGAGCGGAGAGCAGGATGGGTAGTTAGCCGACGACAGAGGACGCAGGCGCGAGAAAGGTCGTTCCCGCCCGGGGCCACCGGGCCGGGATCGGCGGCGCGTCAGGTACGAAAGGAGCCGCCATGCGCGGAAAGATCATGTTCCTTGGCGGGCTGGCTGCGGGATTCGTCCTGGGCGCCCGTGCCGGCCGGGAGAAGTACGAGGAGCTGGTGGTCCGGGGCCGCAAGGTGCTCGACCACCCGACCGTCCAGGAGGCGGCGGGAGTCGCGCAGGCCCAGGCGACCCGGCTCTACTCGGAGGGCAAGGACAAGCTGGGGCAGACCAAGCTCGGCGAGAAGCTGGGCACCGCCACCGGCAACGGCAGCAAGCAGGGGCTGACCGACGCCGACAAGCCGTTCGCCGGCACGCCGGCCGCTGTCGGCGCCAAGTCCGGCTCGACCGGCACGGGCTCGACCAGCTCCGGCTCGTCGACCACCAGGTCGTCCGGCACGAGCACCAACATCTGACACCAGCCGGGCAGCGGGCCGGTCGCCATCGGGCGACCGGCCCGCTCTCGTCTGTCCGAACGAGACCCCCGCTCGTACTTTTGCTCATCATGAACAAAAGTCGGAGCGGTTCATCGAAAACTTTTGGCTTCAACCTCTTCTCTTTGGTCGCGGGCGCAAATATCGTCTCGCGTAGAACCTGGCCAGGCTCTCGTCACCTCCCAGCGACCTCCTCAGCCTCGTCCCGGCGCTGAGGCGGACCCGCCCGACCAGAGCGAGGTTCGATGCGCAGACCGTTCGGCCGCAGGGCCGCCACATATCTCAGCCTGCTCACTCTCGTCGCCGCGACGCTCGTCGCGACGGCGGAGCGGGCCCCGACCCCGGCGCAGGCCGCGCCGGTGCTCACCGCCCCCGCCCCCGTCAGCAACGGGATCCAGTACAAGGTGCTCGTCTTCACCAGGTCGGCCAGTGGCAACAACGCCGCCACCGCGGCCGGCGTGCAGGCCGTCCAGCAACTCGGACGGGACCGCCGCTTCACCGTCGAGGTCACCAACGACCCCCGCAAGTTCGACCAGGCCCACCTGAAGCAGTTCCGCGCCGTGGTGTTCCTGAACACCGCCGGCGACGTGCTCAACGACGCGCAGCAGGCCGCCTTCGAGGCGTACTACCGCGACGGCGGCGGCTTCGTCGGCGTGCACTCCGCCATCGAGGCCGAGCCGGACTGGACGTTCCTCACCAACGTGCTCGGCACGCGGGCCACCGGCGCGCCGACGGCCGCGAGCCGGGCGACCGTCACCGTCGCCGACCGGGTCCACCCGGCGTCGGAGACGCTGCCGCAGCGCTGGTCCACCACCGACCGGTGGTACAACTTCGCGGCCAACGTCCGGGGCGTCTCGCACGTGCTGGCCACGGTGGACGAGAAGACGTACACCGGCGGCAGCATGGGCTTCGACCACCCGGTCACCTGGTGCAAGGACTACCAGGGTGGCCGCTCGTTCTACACCGGACTCGGCGCCACCCCGGAGAGCTACGGCAGCGCCGACCTGCGGGCCCACCTCGGCGGGGCCATCCAGTGGGCGGCCGGCGTCACCGACGGCGACTGCGGGGCGACCGTGCTGGCCAACTACCAGATGACGGTGGTGGGAGCGCAGCCCAACGTCAACGAGCCGATCGGCTTCGACGTGCTCCCCGACGGCCGGGTGCTCCAGACCGACCGGCGTGGCGGCGTGCGGCTGCACAACCCGGAAACCAACCAGACGACCGTGCTGGCCCAGATCCCCGTCTACACCAACAGCGAGGACGGGATGTACGGCCCGGCGGTGGACCACGACTTCGCCACCAACAAGTGGGTCTACCTCTACTACGCGCCCCCGCTGGACACCCCGACGGGCAGCGCGCCGACCACCAGCACCGATCCGGCCGCATGGGACCAGTGGAAGGGCTACTTCCAGCTCTCCCGGTTCAAGTTCGTCGACGGGGAGACCCCGTCGCTGGACGTGAGCACGGAGCAGAAGATCCTCCAGGTGCCGGTGGACCGGGGCGCCTGCTGCCACGTCGCCGGTGACATCGCGTTCGACTCGAAGAACAACCTCTGGCTGGTCACCGGGGACGACACCCCGGCCGGCGGCGGCGGGTCCGGCGGCTTCTCGCCGCACAACGACTCGGTCAGCGCCACCGGTGTCTACCAGGCGCCGTTCGTCGACGCCCGCCGCAGCTCGGCCAACACCAACGACCTGCGCGGCAAGATCCTGCGGATCACCGTCGGCGCGGACGGGTCGTACACCGTCCCGGCGGGGAACATGTTCCCGGCCGGCACCGACAAGACCCGGCCGGAGATCTACGCCATGGGCTTCCGGAACCCGTTCCGGATCACCCTCGACAAGAACGACGTCGCCTACATCACCGACTACTCGCCGGACTCCTCGGTCGCCCAGGTGGGCCGCGGTCCCGCCGGCACCGGCCGGATGATGGTGGTCGACAAGCCGGCGAACTACGGCTGGCCGATGTGCGTGCAGCCGAACCTGCCGTACATCGAGATGAACTGGACCACCAACCCGATCTCGCCGGTGGCCCCGTTCGACTGCGCGGCCCCGAAGAACACCTCGCGGCACAACACCGGCCTGACCGACCTGCCGCGGGTGGAGAAGTCGGAGCTGTGGTACTCGTTCCAGGCCCCGACGCCCTGCCCGGAGTCCTACCTGTCGACTCCGACGCAGACCTGCCCGGTGCTCTTCCCGGAGCTGGGCACGGGCGGCGTCGGCCCGCACGGAGCGGCGAAGTACGACTTCGACCCGGAGCTGAGGTCGGAGACGAAGTTCCCCGAGTACTACGACGGCGCGATCTTCTTCGGTGAGTTCACCCGGGACACCCTCAAGGAGATCCGGCTGGACGACCAGGGCGACATCCTGAAGATCAACAATGTGCTGAACTGCGGGCAGGCGCCCACCACGCCCACGAAGCCGTTCCTCTGCGACAACCCGATGGACATGCGCTGGGGCGCGGACGGCAACTTCTACCTGCTGACGTACGGCGACGGCTTCTTCAACGTCAACCCGGACGCGGCGATGCTCAAGTTCAGCTACGTCAAGGGCCTGCGGGCGCCGACCGCCGTGCTGAACGCGACCCCGACCAACGGGCGGGCGCCGCTGACCGTCGCCTTCTCCAGTGACGGCTCGAAGGACCCGGACCCGGCGGACTCCATCTCGTTCGCCTGGGACTTCGACGGCAACGGCACCACCGACTCGATCGACCCGAACCCGTCGTTCACCTACACCACCAACGGCGTCTACACCGCCCGGCTGACGGTGACCGACTCCAGCGGCAAGACCGCGTCGGCCAACACCACGATCACCGTCGGCAACACCGCGCCGACCGTCACGGTCACCACCCCGCTCGAAGGCGGCTTCTTCAACTGGGGCGACGACATCCCGTGGACGGTCACCGTCACCGACCCGGAGGACGGGCCGGTCGACTGCGCCAAGGTGGAGGTGACCTTCGTGCTCGGCCACGACACCCACGGGCACGGTGAGGCCAACCAGTTCGGCTGCTCGGGCGTGCTGCCCACGGACGCCGACGACGCCTCGCACGGCGGCTACATCTACGGCG
Source organism: Micromonospora sp. MH33 (assembly GCF_003013775.1). NCBI lineage: Bacteria > Bacillati > Actinomycetota > Actinomycetes > Micromonosporales > Micromonosporaceae > Micromonospora > Micromonospora sp. MH33. The sequence goes on along the minus strand of NZ_MUYZ01000025.1, from coordinate 2,036 downwards.
TGGTCAGCGCGTCGTACACCGACCAGGGCGCCAACGGCCAGCCGGCGCTGACCACGGTGGACCAGCAGATCGTCCAGGCCAAGCGGCAGGAGGTCGAGTTCGCCACCGAGGAGTCCGGCACCACCGTCGGCACCAGCGCGGACACCGGGGGCGGGCAGCAGCGCGGCAGCCTCGACCCCGGCGACTGGATCGCGATCAACAACACCGTGAACCTGAAGAACATGCAGTCGGTGACGCTGCGCACCTCCGGGGGCAGCGCCGCCACCGCCGGGCAGCCCCGGTTCGGCGTCCAGTTCCGGCTGGACTCCCCCACCGGCCCGCTGCTGGCCACGGCCACGGTCAACGCGACCTCCGGCAACAACGCCTTCACCAGCACCACCGTGCCGGTCACCGACCCCGGCGGGACGCACAAGCTCTACCTGGTCCTGACCACCGTCCCGGGCGGCCCGGCCAGCGGCTTCGGCAACCTCAACTGGGTCGAGTTCACCGGCCAGGGCATCGGCGTCACCCCGTGACGCCCGGGTGGGGTCGCCACCCCGGCGACCCCACCCGGCCTCCGTTCCTCCCACACCACCGGCACCGTCAGAAAGGCAGTCAGGACATGAACGAAACAGCGCACGGGATGAGCCGCCGCCGGATGCTCGGCACCATCGCCGGGGCGGCGGGCGCCGTCGCCGTCGGCGCCGCCGGGCTCCCGTCGGCCGCCTTCGCCGGCAACGGGCTGCTCGTCCCGACCGGCAAGCGGGGCATCATCCTCTACAGCGTCCGCGACCGGATCGGCGCCGCCCCGGACGCCACCGGCGTGCCGTACGGGTTCGAGCGGGTGCTCGGCCGGCTCGCCGAGATCGGCTACAAGGAGGTCGAGTTCGCCGGGTACACCCAGCACACCTCGATCCTCGGCCGGCAGATCACCCCGGCCGAGATCCGCAAGATCCTCGACGACAACGGGCTGCGCGCCAACGGCTCGCACGCCTCGGTCCCGAGCACGGTCACCCCGGACACCATCGCCGCGTTCGAGCAGACGCTGGACACCGCCGAGATCCTCGGCATGACCCACATCGGCACCGGCAACGACCCGACCGGCAGCAACGTCAAGGCCGACTGGGACGCCGCCGTGGACCGGTGGAACACCTTCGGCGAGATGGCCGCCGCCCGGGGCCTGAAGCTGTACACCCACAACCACGACGCCGCGTACAACTTCCTGCTGGACAGCGGGCCGCTGGACGCGCTGGGCCGGCCGACCCGGTCCTCCGGCGTCCGGAAGCTGGAGTACTTCATCGCGCGGACCAACCCCGAGTGGGTCTGGTTCGAGATGGACATCTACTGGGCGCACGTGGCCCAGCACCGGTTCCGCAGCTACACCGACCCGGACGGGGTGACCCAGACCAACGTCTTCGACCCGCTGGCCGTGGTCGCGGCCCAGCCCATCCGGTTCCCGCTGTTCCACGCCAAGGACGGCACGTACGACCCGGCCAGCGCGGCCGGGTACGCCATGGTGCCGCTCGGCGAGGGCGACATCGACTACGGGAACTTCTTCGCCAACATGGGCGCGAAGGGTTACCACAACCCGATGTGGGAGCAGGACAACGCACCGGGTGGCGCCGCCGACCCGGGCCGGTCGCTGCGCTACGCGGAGATCAGCTACCGGCACATGTCGGGTCTGCGGGGCTGACCGACCCGACCGGAGGATCGCAGGGGGCCGCACCGGGAAACCGGGGCGGCCCCCTCGCGTCACGCGGTCGTGACGCCGGTGTGGCACATTCGGGGGGAGGTGATCGTGATGACGATGGTCGGACCGGAGAACGCGGACCAGGCGCGGCTGCTGCGCCTGCTGCGCGACGACGGCCCGCGCTCGCGGGTCGAACTGGCCGACGTCCTGGGCCTGCCCCGGGCCCGGTTCACCGCCGAGGCGGACCGGCTGACCGCGCAGGGCCTGGTGGAGACCGCCGGGCCGGCCGCGTCCCGGGGTGGGCGCCGCTCCTCGCTGCTGCGGGTCGGGCGGCAGGTGCGCTTCGGCGCGGTGCGGGTCGGCGGCG